>JABLXV010000005.1 GCA_013177895.1 Brevinematales bacterium
ACATCTCGAAAAAATGGACTATGCCAATCCATGATTGGGGAAAGGCAATGAACCAATTCGCTTTGCATTTCGGCGACAGGGTGCAGTTATGACGAAAATCCATTTACACAAAATTTCTGACACCCTCGACGAATACGATTCACTGATACCCCCGTATCCTTGTCTTTTTCCCCGCCAGTAATTATAATGAACGCGAAATAAAAAGGCGGGAGATTGTTATGCGAAAAGCGTTCGCATTGGGGATATTAGTTCTGTTAAGCGTCAATTTATTCGGCCTCTCGGTCGATTCCGACGAGAAATATAAAAAAGCCCTCGACGCGTATAATAACGGCACCTATACGCTTGCGGTACAGTATTTTAACGAGGTCATCGACAATGACCCCAAGGGGGATTATGCCGACGATGCGTTGTACTATATCGGGCTATGCTACTACCAATCGCAGAAGTACGAAATCGCCATCCAGTCGTTCCGCGACCTCGTGAAGGAATTCGGGGGTACGCTCTATAAGGAAAAGGCGCAGTTCCTGATCGCGAACGCGTACTACAAGATGAAAAAGTACGATACGGCGGTGCAGAGCCTGCGCATATTTAATAAGGAATATCCCGGATCCCAGCTTCAGCCGAAGTCGCATTATATTATCGCGTTCGCATTTCTCCTGGGGAATAAGTTCTCGTCGGCGGTGGAGGAGTTCCAGTATATCGTCCAACAGTATCCCAATTCGGATATCGCCGAGGAGTCCTATCTCCGTTTGGGGCAGGCGCATCTCTACGATAACAATCTGCCTAAAGCGATCCAGTTTCTAAACGAGTTCATCTCGAAGTACCCTAATTCCAAGTTCCGCGCGGAAGCGGAATTTTTCCTCGGGAAAAGCTATTTCCAGTCGGAAAAATTCGACGACGCGCTCCGTTACTTCGTGGAGCTCGCGAAAAAGAAGGAGTTCGAGTACCAGATACAATCGATTTATTACTGTTCGCTGATCTATATCAATAAAAAAGATTTTATCGAGGCGGAACGCTATCTCTCTTCCTTATCCGCCCAGACGGTGTCGGGCGAGTACCGCGAGGAAGCGCTCTATAAGCTCGGACTGATCTACAAGCTCCAGAAAAAGTACGATCAGGCGAAGGGTGTACTCGGCGAACTCGTGAAGGTATTCGGCCCCGGCTCGCGCTACTACCAGAAGGCGCTTGTCGAGCTAGCCGCGTGCTATATCATCACCGACGATTACGAATCGGCGATCGCCGCGTATAACAAGATCGCCCAGTCGGGCGGCGAGGGTGAGGCGTTATCGCTGTCCAAGCTCGGCGAGCTCAAATACCTCCAGAAGGACTACGCCCAATCGCTGGGTTATTTCGATAAGGTTCTCGCGAAGTTCGGGAATACCGAGTACGGCCGCGACGCGCTCTACTGGAAGGGAAAGAGCCTGATCGAGATGGGGCGTTATAACGACGCGGTGAGCGTGTTCGAGGACTACCTCGTGCGCTATCCGACCACCGGTATGTCCGACGAGATCTACCTGTTTATCGGCAACGCCAGCGCGAAGATCGGGAAATTCGACCAGGCGCTGAAGTACTACAACACGGTACTGACGAAAAATAATGAAAACGCCCCGCTGGCGATCAACGCTATCGCATGGGTATATATCCAGAAAGAGGAATACCCCCGCGCGGTCGATTATCTGAACGACCTCATTAAAAAATTCCCCGCTCATCCGCTTGTGCCCCGCGCGTATTATAGTCTGGGGATTATCAACTATAACCTGAAGAATTATCCCGAGGCGGAGAAGTACTTCCGCAAAGTGGTCGACCAGTACGGGAATTCTCCCTATGCAGTCGACGCCGCGGTCAAGTTCTCGTGGCTCTATATGAAGGATCAGCGTTACGATCTCGCGATCAATTATCTCCTGCCGATCCTGTCGAAGTCCCAGTCCGACGAGCAGAAAGCCGAGGTGTATAATCTTTTAGGATGGTGCTACTTCGGGAAAAAAGAGTACGCGAAGGCTATCGGGTATTTCGACAGCTGTGTGAAAACTACCGCCGATAAAACCAAAAAGCTCGAATCGGTGCTTTATATCGCCAAGTCCTATTATAATTCTAAAAATATTAACGACGCTCTCGCCACCTATGATAAATATATCGCGATGGCTAAAGAATTCGGGATGACCAAGGATATCCCGGCGGTCATGTCGGATATCGCATGGAGCCATATCGAGAACGGCGAGGAGAAGATGGCGATCGACGTATTTAACTCGATTGTCGCGGAGTATAAGGACAATCCCTATACGGTCGAGGCGCTCTATAAGCTGGCCACTTATTTTTACGGCGACGCCCGTTATAACGAGGCAATCCAGCGGTTCAACCAGATTATATCGGGATATCCCCAGAGCGAGCTCGCGAGCAATTCCCTGTACTGGATCGCGTGGTGTTACTTCTATCTCGGGCAGAAGGATAAATCGCTGGATTATTTCGAGAACTATCTCACTAAATACCCGAAGGGCTATTTTGCCTCCGATGCGAACTACTATATAGCGGATACTTATTACCAGCTGAATAATATGTCTAAGGCGAAATTCTACTACCAGAAGCTGATCACCGATTATCCCGCGTCTTTGCAGGCCGATAAGGCTCAGATCAAGCTCGCGGAGATCAAGCTGAAAGATGAAGCGAAGGGGAACGAGGAAGCCTACCTGCTTCAATTAATCGAGCAGGCGAAATCCGCGCAGGGGAAGGCGATGGCGCAGCTTCATCTCGCGCAGTATTATATCCGTCTCCAGCAGGTAGCGAAGGCGTTACCGCTCCTCAACGAGGTAAAGAACAAGACGACCGGCGAAGAGGCCGCGCAGGCCAGTTTCGAACTGGGCGAAATCTACCGCAACCAGGGGAAATATAGCGACGCGCTCGATTACTACGGGTCGATATTCTATGTCTATAAATTTCAGGCTTTGTACGAACAGTCGCTGTACTGGTTCGCGTACTGCTCCTACCAGATGAACAACGCGAAGGAAGCGGTGCCGATCCTGAATCTCCTGATCCAGAAATACCCGTCGAGCGAATGGGCGGCTAAGGGGAAGGAACTCCTGAAACTTATCGGGGGGTAACGCTTTCGAGTAGATGACCGGCGATCGCCTTGGCGGGATTGTCTTTTTTCAGCAATGCGAGATTCTTGAGATATGATTTTTTATTCTTGACTATGGTATCGATCGAGTAAAGCAGGCTCTCCGACGTGAGACCGGTCTCGGTCAGGAGGATTCCCGCCGAATTGGACGCAAGATAATCCGCGTTGAGATACTGGTGATTGTCCGGCGAGTTAGTGATGGGTATAACGACCGCCGGGACTTCTATCTGGATGCTTTCCGATATGGACGACGCCCCGCCGCGCATGACCACGCAGTCCGCCGCCGAGAAAAATAAATCCATCCGGTCGATAAAGCGGAACGGTTTCACGTTTTTATACCTGCCGGATATTTCCGCGAGCGCTCCCTCTTTTTCGAGGCGTTCGTACTCCACCGCTCCCATACTCCAAATTACCCCGGTATTCCGGGACAGCAGTTCGGGCAGGATATCCGTGACGGCGGAATTGATCTTCTGCGCGCCCTGACTCCCCCCGGTAATCCCCACAACATGCTTGTATCCGTCCAATCCGAAAAATTTCAGCGCGGCGTCGCGCGGGGATTTTTCGCGGAAGATGGACGGGCTCCCTGTGTGGTTTATTTTATCCGTGCGGAGTTTCGCGGTCTGGGGGAATGTGGTATAGACCGCGCGCGCGAACTTGGAATAGTAACGGTTGGTGACCCCGGCGATGCTGTTCTGCTCGGCGATAAAAAGCGGCTTCCGCAGGATACGCGCGGATAACGCCACCGGGTTGGAGACATAACCCCCGGTAGTCAGCACCGCGTCGGGATTCCATTTACGGATGATGCGGAATATTGAGAAGAACGCGCGGATGAGCTTGAATATATAGACCGGGGTCTTGAGCGAGAGTTTACGGGATATACCCTGTATTTCGACGAATATCCGGTCGGATTCGGCGATACGCGAGGCGACATTGTACTTCATGTCGGTATTGCGCAGGACATAACGGCATTCGATACCGCGCGCGCGGAGTTCCTCGTATAACGCGATCCCCGGAACCAGATGCCCGCCGGTACCGCCCCCGCTCATTAAAATTTTCATCGGTAGTTTAATTCCCCTGCAGTGTCAGTTTCCAATAGGTGTATCCGCTCTTTCCGCCGATTGCCGAAACCCCCGAGGCAATATTCGACTTCACCGTCCATGTCATGTGCAGATCGTCGGTGAAGGAGTAAAAGACGTAGGTATTGGTGGTATTATCGGCTATTGTCAGCCGGGATAACGCTTCACGGACGTAGTAGTCGTTAGTGGTAATATTAGTGGTATAACCGTAGAAGCAGGCGATCATAGTGAGCGAATCGAAGCTGTATTTCATAAACGTATTGGTGGACTGGTAATTAGTGACTATCCCGTTGGTGGTCTTCGTCTCGGAGACATACCAAGTACCCTGAAAACGGGAAAGGTCGCTTACTTCGCCGCAGGCCGCGAGTGACAATGAAATTAGGACGGCAATGAAAGAAATATATATTTTCATAAGTTTTTAGAAAAAAAAGCCTGTGGAATCGATCCACAGGCAATTCATCAAAGGATCGATCTTATTCGAGACCCTTGGTCTGACCGGCATCTTTGTTAACAGGGGCCGGAGCGGGCTTAACAACGTTGGTGTCAACGGGAGCCGCAACGTTAGTAGCAGCAGCAGGAGCAACGTTGGTGGTTACAGCCGCGGGAGCCGCGTTAGTAGCAGTAGCAGCAGTTTTGCCGCCGCAGCTGATTAAGGTAAGGCTCAAGGCGATCCCAAAAACCATAGCAAGGATTGTTCTCATGATGTCCTCCAAAAAGAATTTTGAATATTATAGACCCTTTTATATTTTTATGCAAGTATATTGAGGAACCTCAGTAATTTTTCGGTATCCTGATTAATAAATCCTGTATTATCAGCGTTTTCATCTCGCTGAAAAATATTCCGCACGATCCGGATTCGAACGGGAGATGGCTGTCGTAGTAGACGGGAATGTTATCGAAAAAGATTCCCATGGTATCATCGGCGGTAAAGAACTCGATATTATACATGGTCTCGGATACGATAGGCATATCGATGATCGGCTCCTTGATCTCTTCCTGTCCGTCGATCATGTACACGAAGAAGTAACGGTTCTCGTCCATATCGAGTTTCATGGAGACATAGTTCTTTTCATCCATCCATTTCAGGTATATCTCAAATACGCATTTCCCTTCGCGCTTATTTTTTTCCACCGTATCCATATACAGATCGAAAAACATATTGACCGCGCTGATGGAATTATCGTTATAAACATAGTAACCGGACTTCGATTTATTGACGATATATTCCGTACCGGATTCTTCGACCGTTTTAACATTTTTCCCGGAAATATACTTCGCCTTCTGTTTGACCATATTGTTCTGGGCGAGACTGAAAGCAGGGATATTCTTATCGATCTTGTCGATCATGTCCATATATTTTTTATCGAGATTTTTCAGGATTTTTTCGATATTTTTCGCCGGACTGACATAGGAGATCAGGTATTCCGTATCGGTCGGTTTCGCTTCAAATTTTACGGCAATACCGATCACTTCCTCCTTGGTGTTAAAGACCGGCCCGCCCGAACATCCCTTGATTACGGGAAGGTCGCAGGCGTATAACGGGACGTTCTCCATATAACGGTATACCTCATCTTTATAAGTTCCGAGTATTCGTTTCAGTTCGATGATGCCGTAGGGATATCCCATCACCATGATCGGATCTTCCGACGCGATATTCGGTGCGGCCACCGAGATTTTACTTTTTCCCTTGAGGTAATTATAAGGCACATCTCTGTAGTCGTTCTTCCCGGTCGAGTATCCCAAGGGGTAGAGTATGGCGATATCGTTGGCATGATCGCGGTAGCAGGGGCGTAGGAAGAAATGCTGCCCGTTGTAATCCATCTGGACGTTTACCGAGGTGCCGACGACATGGTCGGCGGTAATGACAAATCCCTCGGCAGTCAGGAAACCCGACCCCATACCCTGATTGTTGGAGAGACGCACAACCACATCTTTATATTTTATATACGTCTGCTTGAAGACGGATTCGGTCTTGGATTGGGCGCCGAGCATGGCGGGAAGGGTAATGATGAAAAACATCGCTATAACGGGAAATTTCCTCATGCGCATAGGTTCCTCCAATTCGGATTTTTATATTATACTATATGGAGTTATTTTTCAAGTAATCGGACGGTTTATTGAGAAAAAACGGGGAATCAGGGATTTATCCGGCGATAGAGGTTAATCCATTGCTCAGGGGAGATTTCCTCCGGGCGCGCGGAATGGGGAATGCCGAGAGCGTCAAGCGCATCCGGCGGGAAGCCTGATTTTTTAAAATTATTCCCGATCGTTTTTCGTTTCATACCGAAGCACGCGGATAAGAACTGCTTCACGGCGCCCTGCCGGAGACGTACCTTCTTTTTCGTCAGAGAGACCACAAAGGAATCGACGGACGGTTCCGGGAAGAAGCATTTTCGCGATACCGGGAAGAGCTGCCACACGCTTAAAAAAGTCTGGCATAAGACGCTCATTACCCCGTAGCCGGGCATCCCCGGGCGGGCGGTCATTTTTTCCAGAAACTCCTTCTGTATCATAATCAGCCCGCGCTTGAATACGGGATACTCGATAAAACGTTTCACCGCCTCGCCGCTGATGGAATAAGGGAGATTGGACAGGAAAAATAATTCGGGCAGATCTAATTCCGCCGGGTCGTATTTCAGGAAGTCCGCATGGATGAGACGGATATGCTCCGGCAGGGGAAATCCGCTGAGCAGGCGATGCACCCCCGCGTCAATCTCGAGCGAGTATACCGGGTTCGTATCGGGGAGGAGTATGGTTAACGCCGCCATACCCGTACCGACCTCGAAGACAGGGAGGCCTGGCACGACAAGCTCGACTATCCGTTCGGCGGTATTCCGGTCGATCAGGTAATTCTGGCCGCGCGTCTTCGATAACCGGATTCCGGCATCGGCGAACAGTTTTTTAAGCTGAACCGGAGAGAACGGGTTCAGCTCAATCGGTGGCAAGCCCATAGCTCCAACTATATATACCGCCTGCGAGCATCACAACATTGGTAGCGCCGGATTTTCGTAACGACATGTAAATATTTTTCTGAATAATATCCTCATTCGAGTAGAGAATCAATAGATAGGGCTGATTTATCATGTACATTAAATTACTGGGTTTAAGATATGAAATGTTTTTTGCAGTTGCAATATGTCCGCTTTCATAGCTGCTCGCAGGGCGAAGATCGATAAGTCTATATGGTTCATTATAATCTATCATATACTTCAGTTCCATCGCGGAAATATACTCGCCGAAGGTATTTTTAATAAATCCTGTAGTTTCTTCTCCGCACGAAGCGACCAGTACTGCCGATAGTAAAATACCTGCTAACCATACGCTACTTTTTTTCATTGTCGATTTTCTCCTTTAATTCCCGGATAGTTTTTACCAACTCGGGAAGTTTTTCCTCCGCCGCGAAAATCCTCCTCGTGAGGATTGCGTCCCGCGCGGGGATACCTAATAATACGCTGTTCGATTCAATCTTCTTCTTCTCGACGCCCGCTTTGGCGAGAATAACTACGTTATCGCCGATCGTAATATGATCCGCGATCCCGACCTGTCCGGCGAAGATACAGTTCTTACCGACAGTCGAACTCCCCGCGATCCCGACCTGCGAGACTATAATCGAATGATCGCCGATTTTACAATTATGCCCGATCTGCACCAGGTTATCGATCTTGACATCTTCGCCGATCAATGTCGTACCGATTGTAGCGCGGTCGATTGTGACGCATGCTCCGATCTCGGTATCGTTACCGACAACAATCGTACCGATCTGGGCTAGTTTGTGGTTCTTCCCGCCGTCCTGTATATAGCCGAATCCGTCCCCGCCGATCACGCTGTTATGATGGATAATCACACGGTCGCCGAGCACAGTCAGGTCGTCTACCTTAACCCCGGACTTTAGGACGCAGTCTTTTCCTATCCGGGCGCCCCGTCCGATAAACACATGGGGATAAATTACCGTGTTATCGCCAATCTCCGCGTCGTCCATCACGCACGCGAACGGCATGACGGTCACATTTTTCCCGATTTTCGCACTCCCGGCGATATAAGTATTAGGGTAATCTTTCCCGGAATAAGTTTGATACGGCGAAAATAATTCCAGTACCGTGGAGAATGCCAGCTTGGGATTTTCCGTCTTGATGACGGGCTTGGTGTCGCATTCGAGATTTTGCGGCAGGAGAAGCGCGGAAACATTGCTTTGGGACATGATCGCTAATGCGTTTTTGTTCTCGGCGTAACCCAATGTCCCCTCGGCCTGAAAGTCGAGATTGGACACGCCTCTGATTTCGATATCGTTCCCCCGCATTTGACCGTTAACCAGTTTAGCTATTTCTGACAGCTTCATTTTAAGCTCCTTGAGATGCGGAATGTTGGAACACTTCATCATACAGGGAATCGAAAAATATCTCAAGAAGCAAGCAGATTCCCGGTGGGAAGCGAGGGAAATAACTTGGAAAAAACTGGATTTCTTTTAACTTCCATGCTACAATATTAAGCTAAAATTCGGACTGCAATAAATGTCCGTGAGAGGAGTATTGAATTGGCAGTACATATTCGTTTAATGCGCATCGGCAAACGAAAGCGCCCGTATTACAGAATAGTGGTTTCGGATCAGCGTAACGCCCGGGGAAGCGCTTACCTCGAGTCGTTGGGCTACTATCATCCGATGGAGAAAGATTGCCCTACCAAGATCGACTTAGAGAAGTTCAGCGATTGGATCGGCAAAGGGGCGCAGCCTACTTTGATAGTCCAGAATATAGTCAATAAAATTAAAAAGGCGGGGGCGTCGAACTAATTTTCTGATTCAATTGCGGAGGTACGATGATTGAGAAGGATATCGTGGAGATGCTCGCCAAGAGTCTAGTGGCGAATCCCGATGACGTAAATGTTCAGGTTGTCGAAGGGGAGAAATCGACAATACTCGAACTGAAAGTCGGGACAGGTGACGTGGGTAAGGTAATCGGAAAAGGCGGGGTAATCGCTAAGGCAATCCGGACGCTGATTAACGCTGTTTCGGTTAAAAACGGAAGACGAGTAATATTGGAGATTTTAGATTAATCCGGGATGAATAAATTACTAATCGGTAAAATTGTTAAACCCTTCGGTATCAAGGGCGAGGTATTTCTGGATTTTTTCGCCGACGACGCCGGGATACTCGAAGAGTCGGAATATTTCTATATTCGGGACGTCCGTAAACCGGACGCTTACCGGAAACTGAATATTCTGGAAATGAAGGATAACGCGCAGATGTTATCCGACTCCATTCGGGTGATCGCGAGGATAGATATTTCTCCTGACCGAAATCAGGCGGAACTTCTTCGGGATACCGACATATTTATCGATGAGGACAAACTCCCGGTACTCGACTCGAACGAGTATTATATTAAAGACCTCATCGGTTTGGAGGTTTTCTATCTGTCGGAATTATTCGGCGTGATTGAGAATGTTATCCAAATCGGCGAGAGGTATGTTTTTTTTATCGATAAGACGGACAAACGGAAGATCGCCGTGCCGATGGAAGAGAAATATCTCGAGCAAATAGATTTAGCCGCGAAAAAAGTAGTTCTCCGCTCGATTGAGGAATTGCTCTAAGTGCGGTTTTATATTCTGACTATTTTCCCGGAGATCGTGAGGGGTTACTGGGAACAGGGGATACTTTCCAAGGCGGCGGATAACGGACTGCTGACGGTCGAGACAATCGACCTGAGGGATTTCTCGCGGAACAAGTACCGTAAGATCGATAAACCGATCTACGGCGCGGGACGCGGGATGTTATTCGAGGCCGGGCCTCTTTCGGACGCGGTCGATTCGGTTAAATCGGCCGACCCGTCGGTAAAGACGGTTTTCCTGACTCCCTCGGGGAAAAAGTTCGATAACCGGGTCGCGAAGGAATTGGCGAAAGAAAATTCGCTTCTTCTGATCGCCGCGCGGTACGAGGGGATTGACGAACGTTTTATCAGGACGAAAGTCGATTATGAAATATCGGTCGGGGATTATGTCCTGACCGGCGGGGAACTTCCCGCGATGGCGGTGGCGGACGCGGTTTCGCGGTTTTTGCCGGGCGCTGTAAAGGACGAGTCGGTCAGCGACGAGAGTTTCGAGAACGGGCTATTGGAATACGGGCATTATACCGAGCCGGTCGTTTTCGACGGTATCGAAGTGCCGGAAGTGCTCAGGAGCGGGGATCATCGTGCCGTAGCGGAGTACCGTTTCTACGAGAGCCTGAAGAAGACATACTTTAACCGGCCGGACTTGTTTGAGAAATGGATGCCGGAACTGAAGGCAAGCGAAAGCGGGAATAAACTGACCCGCCTGAAGAAAGAAAATAACGAATGGGAAAAAATACTCAAATATATAGAGAAAATCTCGAAGGAGTGGAAAAATGTCGGACGAAATAAACAAGAATGAGGAAGCGGTAAACGAGACCCCGGCGGCGGAAACGCCTGTAGCCGAGGCTGCGCCCGCACAGCCTGCCGCGCCCGTAGTGCGCAAAAAGAATACTCTGGCGGATGTAAACGCCCTCCTTCTTCAGGAACAGAATAACAAAGGCCGGTTCCCGGTATTCAATATCGGCGACACCGTCCGTGTTTTCGTAAAGATCAAGGAAGGACAGAAAGAACGCGTACAGCCCTACGAGGGCGTGGTGATGGCGTTACGTCACGGCGGGGTTCAGGAGAGCTTCATCGTGCGCCGTATCAGCCAGAGCGTCGCGATCGAACGTATCTTCCCGCTTCATTCGCCGTACCTGGAGAAGATCGAAGTAGTCCGCAGAGGACGCGTGCGCCGCGCGAAACTTTATTATCTCCGCGGTAGATTCGGCCGCGCGGCTAAGATTACCGAGAAGGTGGGAGTTCACAACGCCAAGAAGGCGGCGGCTGACAACTCTTCCGAAGTCAAGGAATAGGCCGAGGAATGAAACATCCCTCGAAAGACGTACTCCTGTCTTTTGAGAATGAACTTTTACGGAAAGGATATTCACATATCGCAGGCATCGACGAGGCGGGACGCGGCCCAATAGCAGGTCCCGTGGTCGCTGCCTGCGTTCTCTTTAAGCAGCCCGCGTTCATCGAAGGGGTATGGGATTCCAAAATGGTACCCGCCGCCGAGCGCGAACGTCTCTACGACCGGATACTCGAATCATGCGAGGCATACGGCGTCGGTATAATTGACAATCTGATCATCGATAAAATCAACATACTGGAAGCGACCAAGCTCGCCATGCGCACCGCGCTCGAACAGGTCATCGGGAGCGGCAAGGGCGCGCATTATGTACTGATCGACGCGGTCAAGCTGCAAACGGATATCCCGGTGCAGGCGATTATCAAGGGCGACAGTAAATCGTTCTCGATAGGCGCGGCGTCGATTATCGCGAAAGTCACCCGCGACCGCCTGATGGCGCGTCTCCATCAGGAATATCCCGATTACGCGTGGGACCGGAATAAGGGCTATCCGACGCTACTCCATAGGGAGTTGGTGAGGAAGCACGGGCTTACCCCGTACCACCGGCGGAGCTTTCGGATACTCTGACGCTCTTATTATATTAAGTTGTTAGGCTAACTAATATCATCCTCTATTCGCCAGAGTGTTTTTCCTGTCACTGCGAGTACCCGAAGGGTGTGAAGCAGTCTTTCTAACTCATTATAAGCGTTAAAAATAGATTGCTTCGGCTTACGCCTCGCAATGACATAGAATACTCATTACAACACCTTTTGGGACAGCCCCTTTGCTATGACATGGGTTGGGACTACGGGCGGTGTGCTCTGATAAATTCGGTGGGCGCAACATATCCCGATTTGTTCATCGAATACCCGAGCCCGTTGCCGAGATACATATTCGTACGGATTTCGAAATGCAGGTGGGCGAGGTAAAACCCGTCGAGATTCCCGATAGTCCCGATCACCTGCCCGCGCTTGACGATATCGAAACGGTTCACCATAATATCCTTCAGGTGCCCGTACAGGCTCTCCGCATAGACGGGATTTTCCGCGGTTCCGGTATTATGGACAATCCGCACGACATTGCCCCATCCGCCCTGTGCGTCCTCCGCGTAAACGACAATCCCGTCGGCAATACTGTACACATAGTCGCCCAGATCGGAGTTGCCCCCTCCGTTACCGTTCCAGTCCTCGCCGAGGTGATAATTCTCCCCGAACGGCTGCGCGTCGTAATACCCCTTCGCGTCGGGAGGCCCCACCGGGAAATCGAACCCGTCCGCGACGGGGCATTTATCCTTCAGGATATCCTCTATATCAGTGCTGTCCGATACCGCCTGCGACGGGACGATATGCTGGGAATTGGTGATCAGCGTGAGGGTGAGGAACGCGAGAAGCAGCCCGGACGCGAGAAATATCAGTACTTTAAAGGGCGTCGGCACATTTTACTCCTTGGCCATTTAATATTGGGCACTTCTAAAAACTCAGACGAGTTCTTAGAAAGTTCAAGAAATACTCCTACTTTCTTTCTGAGCGGTCAGAAAGAAAGCTAGCAAAGAAAGAACCGCCGCGCAGATAAAGCTTAGGAGAAGAGCCGGGAAATCCCGAAAAGGCTTAACTCGCAATGAAGCCCAATTAGAAGCGTATGATAGTCATGCTCGGACAAGCGCCTTTTCTGGATTTCCCGGTAGCAGGAATCGCTTTACAGTGCACGGATTGAACAGCCAATTATCATTCTACTATGCAGTTAAGTATTGCGATTATTTGTGCCCCGCCACTATGCCGCGCCTCTTTCTAAGCGAAACGGGTTGAAACGCCGTTGTTCGAGCGTAACCTGTTTTCATTGATTGAGGAGCTTGAGGCGAGTTGCGGCGTTTCCCGTTTCGCGTCCCTGTGCTCCGAAGCGGTATCCGGCGGGGAACCTCTTTCTTTGGTTCTTTCTTTCTGGGTTCGCAGAAAGAAAGAACAGGTGAATTCGGTATCTCAGGAAGAGTTTTTAGAACTCCCCATAAACAGTTTTTGGAACCGCCCTAAAATTATAGGATAAAAGGGAAACTCTGTAAATAAAAAGGCCGCCGGGAAAATTCCGGCGGCTGCATGTATACGGCTGAAGAGATTATTTCAATAACGAGGTCACCCATGCGCGATTCTCCCATAACGCGCATCCGCCGCGGGTTTCCTTGAGGAGGTGATGGTTTTCGCGTATTTTGCGCAGAAAATCCGACGCGAGCGCCTCACGGAGCGGCATATCCTTCACATTGGTATCGGAGTAGGGCGCGAACGGGCATGGTTCCAGACGGCCTTCGGGGCTGATATGCACAAACCCGCGTCCCGATGCGAGACACCCGCCGAATAACTCCTCGTCCCCGGGGAAGCCGATAAACTGCGCGGGATAGGTTTCACCCCATTCGTTCAATAGTTCGCGGAGCCGGGATTTCTGCGGCTCGGTGAGAGTCAGGTCTTCTGTGCCCGGTTTCGACGGGACATATTCCACATAGATAAACACCCCGCAGCGCTTCGCGATCAGGCCCGATATGAAGCCGTGATTGGTGACCGTGTCGAAGTTTTCGCGGGTGACTGTAATCGATGACCCGTAGAAAATATTTTTCCTGCCGAGTCTGCCCATCACCCGGAGCACGTTATCGAATACGCCGTTACCCCTGCGGGCGTCGGTCTCGATCATACCCCCTTCGAGGCTGATGACCGGGATAAGGTTCTTCTGTCGGCCGAGGCGGGCGATAATGGTCTCGGACAGCAGGGTGCCGTTGGTAAACATCGGGAATATGATATCGGGATATTTTTTTGTGATATCGAGGATTTCAGGGCGCACTAACGGCTCGCCGCCCGCTATGAGAATGACCGATGTGCCGAGATCGCGAGCCTCGGAGATCACTCCCGTAAGCTTTTCGGCGCTCATCTCTTTTTCCTTATTACGATGCTGCGCGTGCGAATAACATCCCTTACAGGCGAGATTACAGTTGGCGGTGATGCTGACTATCATAAACGGCGGAGACTGCACCCCCTGTTTCATCCATTTCTCACGGATATATACCGATCTGCGCTGGTTCATCCATGTCTTAAAGAAAAACCACGCATTGGAAAGGCGCGACATATTACCGGTAAATACTTTTCGGAAAAAGTCCCTGACAGTCCTGTTAAATTTCATCTCATACGTGATTGAATCCGCCATCCAATCCTCCTGGGGAAATAACTTCGCTTATTATAATTTAACAATCCGCCATGTGAAATACGTCACTTTTATCAGGAAATAGTTTAAGCAAAGGAAGATGTTTAATCAAGAAATAGATAACACTTGGATTTATTTTCATTGGGGGATCTTGTATAAAAAAGCCCCTCCGAAGAGGGGCTGATTAATATCATGCGAATTAGAATACGGTCATTCCTAGAGTGATGGCGAATGTATGAAATTTATTATCAGTAAAACCGTCGTCTCCGGGGTAATCACGGTTCTTCTCGGTTCCAGTCGCGCCCCCTCCGAGAAAACGAACATTCATATATAAGTGTACGAATTCTCCAACAGTCAGCCCCGCGCGAATCGACGCGTCATAAATCCATCCCTCGAACTCGACATCGCTTCCGTTAAAGAAGGAGCTTGACGCATAAAAACCATCTATTTCCGTCCCGAGATAAAAACTATCGGCAAGATAACTTGTCCAACGGAATTTAATTATCGGAACCGGACCCACGTTCTGGCTGACTATCGCCTTGGAAGTGTTTACGGAATTGAACAGGATAGTGGCATCCCTTAATTGGAGTGATAATCCGAGCGCAATCTCGGTATTGTCAGAGCCATCAAAATCGTACATATAGCTAAACCGGTAGAAGGGGAATCCGTATGTTAAATTAAGCACTTCACCGTTGGTAAAAACGATATTCTCGATTTTCACGTCTCTTGACATGACGGCAAGCGTGTTCAATTCAAGCGGCTGGTAGAGCAGGATAAACTCGTGCTGTTTTGCAAGGATAAATTCCACCGAATACCGTTGGAATGCATAAAGCACATCCTGATTACCTTCGGTCAGATAGTTAAACTGCGACCCTGTTTTACCGAATTGGATGGTATGATTGATGATCCCAAACATACCGAATTCAGCATTCAGACGAACCTGATAATTTTTCCCGGCAGGGGAGTTGAGAATGGTGCCGCTTGAAACCCCTAAACCCTCCGCGAAAACTAAATTGCTTAAGGAAACCAAAAGAGACAAAACCCCAAACTTTTTTATCATATTGACCTCCAGATAGATGTTTTAATAATTAATCGTATCGTAAGAGCATATCAATCCAATGAAAATCACTTGGTCATAGAGTATTATCTTACAAAAGAATATAGTAAGAAATTTACAAAAAAGCAATTCCTGAATTCCATACAATATAACATAAATTCATATTAGAGGTTGCAAATCGAATAAAGAATGATATAATCTATGGGTATATTGAATTCGCAATATGATCAACAATTTAGGAGGATATGGATGAAGAAGACGGTATTAACTGTTGTGGGTGTGATTTTGATTATGGGTTTGGCATTCGCGGGTTCCGCAACGGTGAAGGCCGATCTGAAGGAAGGCGGTTTCTCGATTACTATCCCATCGGAGTGGACGGTCGATGAAACGGAGTTACAGAACGGTTCGCTTTTTATCGGAACCCAGATGAAAGAATACATGGGTTTTTATTTCCAGAAGCTGAAAGGCGATTATAAGGCAGTGAAGAAAAATATGGATAAGAGTTTTATTAATGAAGCATTCGAACCCATAGATGCGGGTTCGGTTAAACCGAAGACGGTTAAAAAAGCGAGTTGTTCGAAAGTGAACGGTATCGAGGTGTGCTCCGCTGAATACAAGTATGATATAGGCGCCGGATTACAGAAGGCTTACTTCGGCGTATTCAAGACGAAAAAAGGGGTTTATAAGATAATATTCAGTACGGATGAAGGAACGTACAATAAGCTGATCGCTAAAATTAAGAAAATCATTAAAACGCTGAAACTGATCAAGTAGATAAAAGGGGGGCGAAAGCCTCCCTTCTTTATGTCAATACCCGTCGAAAATCCTTCTAATCATCGGTATGCTTATTGAAAAAACGGGCTAGCAGTATGGGAACCGGAATAAACACGAGACACCACCCCAGTAAGGCGAGCGACCCGTATAGATTCGCCGACGCGAGATCAGCGGCGTCCTGCCCCATCGGGATCAGCGGGAAGATGAGCGTCGGTATCGCGAATAGCCCGTTAATCACCATCACGCGGCGGAGCCACTTCTCGAGGGGCTTCTTGCCGAACACCTGCGATGCGGCCAGTACGCCGAGGCAGAGGAAGACATACCCCAGCATATCGAGAGCGAACGCCGCCGAGCCGGGGACGAACGCGAGGTTGCGGAACGTGTCGGACGCGGCCTGCTGCCAGTTCTGCTGGATGACCGATAGCTGGATATAATATACCCCGGAACAATATGCGGTATAGATTGCCCCCGCGATCACCGCCGGGAGTGTGAATACCCGTTTTTCCTTAGGCATCATATAATGAAGGGCGATAAACATCATGGTGTAGAACCATGGGAGAAACAGGCAGGGAATATAGCCGAGATAATTCAGCTCCGGTTTGAGGAGCGAGGCGATCAGCGCGATAAAAAACAGACTGACCATCACAGCGGCGAGAATTGACGACCAGAAACCGATAGCGGCTACTTTTTTCATATTTATCTCCTTCCCCATCATTCTAAAAGAGATTATAGAAAGCATCAACTATAAATAGGGATTTCGGGATAAAAAAAACGGAGAAGCGATACGGCCTCTCCGGTTATAAAAACTGCTATAGATAGAGAATTATTCTATCGACAAATATCCGTTTAGATAAACTTTAACAGGACTGTTTCCTGATACTTCCGGTATGCGTCCCCGAATACCTCCGCGAGCACAATTTCCTCCTCGCGGATAAATAGTTTGGTCGATACGAACAGCACGACGGACGACGTGAGTATCAGCCACGAGTTCATCATCAGAGCATAGCCCGGCAGAAGAAGGATAGCCGGGAGAATGTACATGGGGTGCTTCATCAGCCGGTATATCCCGCCGGTGACCAACTGCTTTTTGCCGAACGCGACGACCAGTGTGACGGCGCAGTAAACCTGAAGGATGAGTCCGACGCCCAGTAATATCAGTCCGGCGACGGTCATCGCGGGCGACCCTCCGCCGGGAAATTTAAATAGCGGGGCGAAATAGATATCCAGAAACGTGACTATCCCCAGATAAGGAATAGCAAGCGCGAGAATTTTATGACCCGCGCCGAATATACTCATCTTTTTCATAAACTCTCCTATTGGTTTTCCGGCAAGGCGTTTTCCGGCTTGCGGGATAAAAGTTTCGGACCGAATACCAGAATGATGATTACTACCTCGATTGCATTGATGGCGACCGAGATCAACGCATGATAGAGCGTAACCGCCGGTGCCTGAACGCTGGGCGAGAAGATAAACGCGCTCGACGAAATACTGGCATGGAAGAACAGCGCGAAGAAGAGGCTTCCCTTCGTATTATTCGCGATCCACGCCTGAAAGACCGCGTAAAGGGTCAGGATACCCGGACCGACGAGGAGGTAATACGGAATAACGAGACTGCCCATCTGCGAACCTACGCCCCAGAAATCGGGAAGGCCGTGCCAAATACCCCAAAACAGCCCGATTATCAGCGCGGAAGTCAGCGCGCTGAAACGCCGCTGGAGGCGTGGCTGGAGAAATCCGCGCCATC
>JABLXV010000006.1 GCA_013177895.1 Brevinematales bacterium
CATCGGCCCGGGATCGATACCGAATAACGGAAGCAGGGCGGTACTGCCCCATGTGTTCAACGGGACGACAGCGAAGGCGACGAGAAACCAGACGGGATTAGCGCGAACCTTCAACAATCGCGAAAAAAGTTTCCCGATCGCGCCAGGACCGTCGGCGATACGGCTGATAACCAGCGATGCGACAAACGGGCCGAAACCTCCCAATGTGATAAACAGGAACGCGACCGGAGGAAGCTCGCCCGTACCGATACCGGATGGCGCGATCATATAAAGCCACACCCACCAGCCATACGACCAAAGCATGGTGAGGGCGAAATACGAGATAACCGGATATTTTTTTATCCAAGCGGACATCTAGGCCTCCATAAGGATTATTTTATTGATAAAGAAGCGGATATGCTCCTCAGAGCGCTTTTCGACCTCCGAGGTATCCCATCCGTAAGCGGAAAGTACGAGGTACTCGAGATGGATCGCGCGCCCGGAATAGAAAAATTCATGCGCGAGAAGCTCCGGGTCGTGACGCGGGATTTTTTTATGCTCGATCATTTTTGAAAATATCAGCGTTCCCATACGGAAGGTTCGCCCGGTTTCCTGTAAAATCGCCTCGCCCGCGCGCGGGTCGCGATACTGCTCCATCGAAATAATTCTCCAGAGCAGGCCTTCGAGGGTCGAGACCGAGTCGCGATAGTACTGCTTACTGCTTGACAGCCAGAACTCGACGGGATCGGCCGCACGGACGCGCGCGTCGATCATGTCCTCTGACGGCGTACCGGCGTTCATTCCGTCGGCGAACCGGCGGTAGACCTCGACAAGCAGGGCGTCTTTGGAGGGGTAATGATTATAGAATGAGCTTTCCTTGATGCCGACCGCGCGGCAGATGTCCCTGACCGAAACGCCGTTATATCCGTCCTTCGAGAACAGTTCGGCGGCGCGCAGGAACAGACGTTCCTTAGTGGGGATCAGGATCGAATCGTCTAAAGTTTCCGGCAAGAGCCCTCCTTTTAGGGGTGCGAGCTAACGTTCGTTCGTTCTTCCACCCGGCTTTATTTTACCATATCCTTTCCTCCTTGTCAAATCCCGCAATATGTCGATCGCTTGCCTCAACAATAATGATGCGGAACAGCGTTTCACCACCGTTCCGCATATATTCTCACTGAAGTAGGAGGGGTTTAATACTTATAGACCCAGTATCGCCTGATAGCGGTCTGATACCTCGCCCGCGGGCATCATGTAATTATACAGGTTGACCGTATCGATTATCCCGTCGAACCCGAAATTAAAATAGGTCGTATTGTAGATATTGGTAATCTGCGCTCCGATCACGACCGGAGCGTCGTTCGTGCGAATCTCGCCCAGACCGTGCGCTTTACTTGCCTGAAGCACGCCGTTCACATACAGGCACATATTCGTCGTGTCCCATGTTCCGACGATATGATACCATGTATCGTTCAGCAGCGCGTATGTCCCATGCACCTCGGTCGCGCCGCCGCTCATCCCGTTCAGGTAAAGATACGGCACGGACGTAGTCCAGAGTTGGAGGCTATAGCATTCGTCGGAAAAATCGGTAAGAATTCCCTTGTGGACTATTCCCGCGAATGAAACGAACGCGTCCATTTTAATCAGAGCCTCGACAGTGCCCTGAATACCGAGCGCATTATTTGAAGATGCGGGAACCGTCATATAATTGGTGAGCCCTGAGAAGTCGTATCCGTTACCGGTCAGACTATTGGTCGCGGGAACCGCGCCGTAATTATTGGTCTCGTTAAAAAGCGACGTGCCGGGGAATGTATAGCTCGCGGATGCTGCAACGGAGCTAATCCACGATGCGCGGATCGCTATTGCTTGAACGGTTTTGGACGACAGAAGCGATATAGGCCCGGTGTAGAGTATCGACGACGCGCTGGGGGCGCTCCCGTCAAGCGTATAGTACACGGATACGCCGGGGGTCGCGCATGTGATCACCAGATTTGTCGCCAGAGGGTATTCCCCGGACGGCAGGCCGAATACCGGCGCGGATGCTTTCAGCGAATAGGTATTGGTCACCGTATCCGAGTTAAAATATCCCGCTTTATGACACATGGATAATAATGTTACGTTACCGTCGATAATGACTTCCGTGTTAGTCAGCCATGTCGTCCCGCCATCGGTCGAATAGACAATGCCCGCGCCGGCAGTATCGCCGGGCGTGATGTACGCGGTGAACGACGCGGTATACTGGCCGCTCACGGGGGATACCGACGGTTTCGAGGCCTTCATATTGTAGGTGACATTCAACGTACCGGAATCGACCCAGCCGGCCTTGACGGCGCGCGCGAAGACGGTCATGGTGCGGCTGACGGCGAGCGAGGCGTTGGTGATCCATTCCGCGCCGCCATTGGTGGAATAGATGATCGATGCGCCGATTGTAGGCGTCGTCAATGTTAACACAAAGTCATTGCTGTATGTGCCTGCAGGGGCGTCGAAGCTGACGTTGGAGACCTTGTGGGTGATCGTATAGATATTGGAAACGGCGTCGGAGTTTGTCATCCCGTAGAGGAAGCCGACCGCGGTGACCACGGTATCGGAGTATATATCGACCGGTACGGTATAGAGCGTGGAAGCGCCGCCGTTAAGTGTATAGCGGATAGCCGAGTTGGACGTGCCGCAATCCATCTCCACCTGCACGGTGTCGAGGTACGCGCCCGAAACAGGCGTAATCACCGGGCTCTCGACCTTTCCGCCGAGCACCGATATTTCAAAGATGGAGGAATTGGTCTTGCTGTGGTTTCCCGACGAATCGACCGCGAATACCTTCAGGGTATGGCTCCCGTTCGATAAACCCGTCAACGCACTGCTGAACGTGTAAAGCCCGTTGGTGCTCTCGAGTAACGTCAATTCGATTTCCGCGGAACCGTCGAGCGAATAGTAAGCGTTGCTGACCTCGATATTATCCCTGACCTGCCCGGTAAAAAGTACCGAACTAGAATCGTTGGTAGACCCGCTGACGGGCGAAACGTTGGTAATGACCGGCGAAATGGTATCCAGCGTCACCTGAGGCGTCGTCCCTCCGGGCTTACTTGGCGCGGCAACCGGGCCGACGCTGCAAGCGGTAATCGACAGGAAAAACATCACCCCCGTGATAAAAAACAATCCTTTGTCTTTTTTCATCCCTTTCTCCTTGGGCAATCCCCACAATATATGATGCAAAAACCATACCAATCGCAATTTCATTATATTTATCGGTTGTTCGGATAGATGAATATTAATTATTTATATAGTATATAATTAAATCATAGGGGTATTATTTTTCAGGAGGATTGGAGGGATGCGAAGAGCAAAAAATAAAGTGTATAAATACTACACAAAATATATGTATAGTATCTACACACTTTAAAGAGATAATTTTAAAAAAGGCTACCAGATTTTCTCGATAACGGTGCCCTTATAAAAGAACTTGAGGATATCGGGGTACTTGAACCCTGAGACCGCCATCCCGTATGCGTCCCATTGTCCCATGCCGACACCGTGCCCGTAACCGACGCCGCTGATATTCAGGACGCCGTTCTCGAGCTTGATATTCGCGCGGGTACTTTTCATCAGGCTCGCGCCGACCAGCAACCGGAAATCATTCCCCTTCATTACTAACGTGTTGCCCTGATCGTCGACAATCTCGATCGTGTCTATCCGTTTCGACGGCGTGCGGGTGAGGACGTTTACCGAAACAATAGTACCGAGCTTCGAGCCGAGCTTAGAATTGAGTTCCTTCACCGGGATATTGCATTCCCATGTGAAGTTCTGGTAAACCTTCTGCGCGTAGGGCGAGGCTACCGATGTGAGATAGGATTTCTGGTTGCCGAATACGAACGCGCAGTCCTCAGTCATTCCCCCGGAGCATGCGTGGAAAAAGGCTTGTATGATCTTACCGTCGAACTCGATGACTTCCCCGTGGGTCAGTTCCACGGCGGCGATAGCGAATTTATTCTCCGCGGAGATACCGTTATAGACCTGCGAACGGGTATCGGCGTATACGTCGAACGCCTGCCCGGATTGGCGCGCCTGCATGATGTCGTAGAGGGCGTATGTCCGAGCCGCGACCGCCTGCGCCTTGAGCGCCTCGATATTCCATTCGGCGGGCACTTCCGACGCGACCACCCCGTAGAGGTAGGACTCGATATCGATAATATTCATCACCCACAGGCTCGCGCCTGTATTGGTAATCCTGACCGTGCCCCGGTACGCGTTCCCGTCGAGGAGGAAATACTGCGAGGGCATCAGTTCGAGCGTCATCACCGGATAGAGCGTCCCGTTCAGCTCGATTCCCTTCGGCGAGTACCCGACATGGATATCCCCCGCCGCAACTTCTTTGCGGGTATCGATCGTCAGCAGATAATTTTTATAAGGCAGGATGGTGAATTCCTTCCCTTCGCTTAAAAATATCCTGACAACAGGCGAGGCCTTATAAACCGGCTTGCCGAAGTAGGAGCAGTTCGCGAGCAATAATACGGCGGCTAATGGAAGTATGCTTTTTAATAAAGGCATGCGATTCCCCCGAAAATATTTCTATGGGTCACTTCCTTGCCGCCGAGAATCGGCGGCAAGGAAGTGACCATTGGGCGTAATTAAAGATAAATCATTACTAATGTTAAAAACGTTAATAGTTTTTAGAATCGCCCTAGTATATCATCGGTAGAAAAAGCGGGATGGGTTAATGAATTAAATCAGGATATTTCAAGAATAAAGAACTCGATCTGTTTCATCAGTTTATTCATATCGCCGTTATTGAAGATGCTGAAGTGGGATTTGTCCTTGAAGAAGTCGAGATACCGTTGGGCATGAAGCACCCCGTCAATCTTGCAGTCGTCCCATTTGCGGTAGAGTTTCACCCGCGCGCGGATAATATCCTCCGGGGCTTCCACCGATACGACATAGTCGCAGAGCTCGTCCAATCCCATCTCGAAGAGTAACGCCGCGTCGATAATATAACGCTTCTTCGGGTGCTTCGTGATAATATCAGTGATTTCCTTTCTCATCCGCGGGTGCACGATGGAGTTCAGGACGGATAGTTTCTCTGCGTTGCGGAACACCAGATTCCCGAGGACTTGCCGGTCGATTTTCCCGGTGTTGTCGAGGATACCTGTGCCGAAATTCCCGACAATGTTTTCCTTCTCCCACTCGAGCGCGGAATGCCCGAATTTATCCACATCCAGCGCGGTAAACTTATATTCCTTAGCGAGGATACCGGATACGGTCGATTTTCCGCACCCCACTTTTCCGACAAGCCCCACGACAGGATATTCCACACTCATTATTTGTCCCCAATTATTTCATTTCGAATAATTTTAAAAATCTCGGCCTTATTCAATCCCTCGTAAAATAGTTCCATTATCCTTTTTACAGCCGCGGCGGAATGGACGAATACGCAACCGGTGCAGTCCCAAACCTGACCGTCGCGCCCCTCGATCATACATCCCCCGGTGCCGGTATCGCCGCACGGATAAAACGGGCAGTAGCAGAAAAGGCACACCAGCGGCTCTGCGGTATCGTGGCAGGGATAGTACGGGCAGCGGTTTTCGCGCACGCAATCCTTCAACAACCCGTCGATTTGTTTATTAAAATATTTATCCGCGGAATTCATCATTTTTTATTCTTCAGTTCCTCGTCCAGGTTAATCTTATCCTTCGAGAGGAATGCGGTCTCCGGG
The DNA here is from genome assembly GCA_013177895.1 of Brevinematales bacterium. GTDB lineage: Bacteria > Spirochaetota > Brevinematia > Brevinematales > GWF1-51-8 > GWF1-51-8. The sequence goes on from JABLXV010000006.1 coordinate 5,681, forward strand.
ACAAAATACCCCGTATCGTCCACGCCGACCATGCTGTCGAATTTCAGCTTAATCACGATATGGACGTTGACCCAGAAATTCTTCAACCCCTTCAGATTCAATCCCTCGTAGCTCAGGATATATTCGAGGGGCTTCGAGTTCTGTATCTCGTCGTGCAGGTTCAGGATATCCTTCATATCCTTCAGGGTGTAGTATTTCCCGAACGTCTGCGACGCCAGCTCCTGAAACACTTCCTTATTCTTATCGGTCATCGCGATAATATAGATAGGGATAGCGTTCTCGCGGGCGTAGGCCAGTATGACTTCCTCGTCATAGACACTGAAACTCTGCTCGCCGATTTCCCCGGACACGATGAGAAGTATCGCTTTATTGCGGTTGACGTTCAGTAACCCGGTCACCGAGTCGTACATGGCCGTCCCGAGCTGGGTAGGATAGGTTCCCTCGAACGGTTTCTTGAGCGTGTAGTCCATCGACCATAGCTCGTTCGCGTCGATACGTCCCGAATTCTCGGTGACGCTGTTCATCAGGGAGATATCCATCCAGTCGCTGCCGGACATCTTCTGGAGGAACGCCCCGAAGATTTCCTTGAATTCCGGCACGTACGGTTCCATCGCGGTACTTTTATCGATAATGAACTTGATATACATATTCTTGCGGTATTCGTCGGTTGTCCCGAGGCGCACGAACGGGATAAGCTCGTCCTCCTCGTAGACAAGGATATTCTCGTCGCTGATATCGTAGATCGGGTTGCCTTCTTTGTCCCATATCCGCAGGTGGATAAAGTTATGCGGGTAGGATTGGAGCCATATCTGGTTGACCTTCACCCCAATGTTCGCGTAACGGAGCTGGAGGGGCGAGAAGATGCCGATATACTGCGAATTGAAATCCGATTCGTAGATAAAGTTCTTCGCGTCGATACAGGTATCGAACGGCAGAAGAAGCTGGTCCTGATCGACGCCGAGTTTCTCCATATTCTTCGTTTCAGTATTATAGATGAATATGCCCTGACGCGCGTCGACTATATAGAGGAATTTCCCCTTGAGGCAAAGCCCGCGCGGTTCCTGGAGAATCTGGTCGCCGAATGTTTCGATCGTATTGCCGAAGAGGTCGAATTTTACGATACGCTTATTATAGCTGTCGGACACGTAGAGAAAATCCCCTTCTCCCACTATGTCGGTCGGGCGGTCGAGGGTGCCTTTCCCGAAATTCTGTATCCATTTCCCGTCGAGGTCGAATTTCTGTATCCGGTCGTTCCCGTTATCGACTATGAACAGGTACTCGTCGGGAGAAATATACAAACCCATCGGCCCGGCAAGATTGGTGTCCCCGTACCCGGATATGCCGAATGTATTGAGTAGGCCGCCGCCGCGGTCGAAAACGTAGATTTTATCCGCCTGATAATCGGCGGCGTAGAGTTTATCCTGATAGAGCGCGATACCCGTGGGGGCTTCGAATTGGGAGAAGTCGCCGATCTTGCGGCCGTACTCCTGGAATACGTTGCCGTCCGCGTCCATCTCCACCACGTACTTGGTCTTGATAGACGATATAAGGATCGTATTTTTCTCCTCGTCGTAGATCACAAAGCTCGGACGGATGATCTGGTGCCGCCCGTCGATAATCCCGTCATACACCTTCCATAATATGTAGGGCTCGGAGTAGTCGAAACTTTTATCGATCGCGTTCTGGAAGTAGAGGTTGTTCAGCTTCTGCTTGACCTGAGGGGTTCCCCCGCCGAGCTTGATGAGGTTCTCCCATTCCTCCATCGCGTTCTTGGTGTAGCCCGCGTTGAGGTAGGAGTATCCGAGATAGTAACGCGCTTCGAGGTTCATCGGGTCGAGTCCCAGCGACTTATTGAATAGCTGGATCGCCGCCTGATATTCCCGGTTATTAAATCGCAGCATACCGGACTTAAAGACATCCTGCGCCATGATGGTACTGATGGATTGAGGATGGGTTGAAAGGGGGATGATTAGCAGAATAATTGATAAAAGAAACAAGCCTTTTTTCAAATTCTCCCTCCCGTGAAATCTCTCTGGATACCACTTATTATAACGCATATTCGGGAACTTGTCATATTTTATCGGCAGATTCCCGGTTGAAACAGACTTGTTATTTATGGAATTGTGATGTATTATTATACTAACGTGTTATCGGGAGGCGCTATGCGTTTCATAGTTCTATTAATAAGTGTATTCATGGTTTTCACCGGGGGTTTCGCCAAGAATACGGAATGGGATTTAATGGGGTTGAACGGGAATGTCAAATCGATGAAGATACAGGATTTCCAGTTAGACCCCGAGAACAGCAAGCAGGTGCTGATTTCCGAGGAGACCTATAAGTTCACCAAGGACGGGCTTCTGACTGTCGTGGATTTCTCAGCGGAGGGCGGCGAAGTTAAGTTCCAGTCGGTCTTTAAGTATAAGTCCGATTCCTCGGGCAATATTATCGAGAAAAAGGAGTTCGACGAGGGTAAAAATCTCCTGATGACCTATGTTTTCCAGTACGATAAGGCCGGAAAGCTTACCGCGAAGAACAGCAAATCCGCGTACCCGGAGGAGCCGAACGTACAGGAGAGTTATACCTACGACGCCGCCGGGAAACTGCTGAAGATCGACAAGGTCTATGTCGGGATGGGCGTCGAGGCGCTCCAATATGTGTACGACCAGTCCGGCAAGGTGCAGGCCGAGAAATGGAAGAACGATGTCGGCGACCCGCTGGAATGGACGATTCTCTATGGGTATGATAAGAACGGGCATGTTGCCGAGAAGCAGGGCCTGCAGGGCGCGGGCGAGGATTGGGTCTCGAAGAAGTTCCAGTACGACGCGAAGGGGAATGTCACTGTCGTGGAAGAATGGCAGCTCGCCGAAGCGGACGGCGCGGGCGAGATGGTGATGGTCGGTTCGCTGAAGTACCAGTATATCTATTGGTAGATTATTCCACCCGTTTGGAGATGCATGCGTAGGCGTTGTGGTTATGGATCGACTCGGCGTTCTTGACCTCGACCGAGTACCACACGATACGCGGATCGCTGTTCAGGCGCATCGCGGCCTCGCGCGCGGTATCCTCGACAAATCGAGGGTGATCGTAGGCGTGCTCGGTGATAAATTTCTCGTCCTCGCGTTTCAGTAACGTGAATACCGGCGCGGACGCGGACTCCTCCGCGATCGCGATCAATTCCTCGAACCATACCAGTTTATTCGAACGGATGCGTATCTTGATATTCCCGCGCTGGTTGTGCGCGCCGTAATCGCTGATCTCCTTCGAGCATGGGCACAAATTCTGCGCGGGCACATTTACCTCGACGACCAACTCCAGCTTATCGGATTTTTTCGCTTCGATCCGGCAGATATACTCCATCGGGCTTTCGATACCGGATACGGGGGCTTTCTTCCTGATAAAGTACGGGAATTCTATCTCGATATGCGACGTTTCGCTCTCGAACGTCTCGCGGATATCCTCCAGGAGTTCCCCGAGGCTCCGAAGGCTCAGCCCCATATGATAACGGCTCATCACCTCGAGGAAACGGCTCATATGTGTGCCCCGGTAATGGTGCGGGAGGTCGACATACATATTGATCTTCGCGACAGTCGGCTGGGTGTTGTTGTCGCGGTCGAGCACGGAGATGGGGTAGCTCAGGTCGCTGATGCCGACCTTGTCGATCGATATATTCCGGTCGTCCGGTTCGCTCTGGACATCCCGCATCGGGTTACTCATCACCTTTCCTCCATGTCGCGAAACTGGTCTCGGTCTCCCAGAGCAGGATTTCATAGAGAGAGTAATTATCCGTGCTCAGCTTATCGTTCAAACGGCCGCGTATCCAGAGCACGATATTTTCGGCGGTGGATTGCGAGACAATCTCGTTGATAAAATGGTGGTCGAGTTTATTGACCACCTCGTCCTTGACGATGCGGGAGAGATCGACGAAATCGAGGATCATCCCGTTATCGGGGAGCGAGCGCGCCTGTATAGTGACGCGGAGTTTATAGGTATGGCCGTGCAGGTTCTCGCATTGGCCGTGGTAGTTCACCAGGCTGTGCGCGGCGTCGAACTTGAATTCCTTCGATAGAAATAGTGGCATTGTTCCTCCGGGTCTTGTATATTCTTTTTAATTCGTGTTCATTCGTGGGTGCTTCCTACTGTTTTGGAAATCTCGATAAACCCTTCGGGCACTCGATTTCCGAACTGAGTATAGCATTCAAATTTATGCAATTAGGGATACCCCCGACCTGCGGTCAATGGTAATTAGGGATAAAAGGGATAGTTAGTCACCCCTTTTTCCCTGTATTTTGTCTTTTTCTTCTGCCTTTCTTTTTCTCCGCGCTTCTTCTAAGCAAAACGGAAACCTCGATACATCCCGCACTTCACGCGGGACACTCGGTTTCCGGATGCCGAGTAACGAAGTGTATCGAGGCATTCGTTTTACGGCATTCTTCTCTAAAGCGGCATTCAGGAGGGCATCCGCTTGCCCCCGACCAAAGGAAGGGGGTTCTTTGTTACTTTCTTTCCGATGCGGCTTGTCCCCGATGGATTTCCTGAGGGGGGAAAGAAAGTAAATTTCCTATTTCGCCCCCGCTTTCTTCAGGAGATTGATAATCTTTGTATACTTATAGCTTTTTGCCATGCTTAAAGCGGTATCACCAAAATAGTCTTTTTTATTTACATTTGCCTTCGCGTCTATCAGCGCTTTCACGGCGTCGGTATGCCCGTTCATCGCCGCGAGCATCAACGCCGTCCTGCCAAAACCATCAACATTGTGGAGATTCGCCTTCGCTGCTATCAGTGCCTTTACGGCATCGGTATGCCCGTTCATCGCCGCGAGCATCAACGCCGTCCTGTCATTAACCGCGTTGACGTCAGCCTTCGCTGCTATCAGCGCCTTCACGGCACCGGTATGCCCGTGCTCCGCCGCATACATCAACGCCGTCCAGCCGGTTTTATCAACCGCGTCGACGTCAGCCTTTACTGCGATCAACGCCTTTATGGCATCGGTATGCCCGTTCATCGCCGCGAAGATCAACGCCGACATGCCGTTTTTATCAACCGCGTTGACATCAGCATTTCCCGCGATGAGCGCGTTAATGGAATCGGTATGTCCGTTCCGCGCCGCGAACATCAAGGCTGTCCAGCCGTTTTTTTTAAACGCGTTGACGTCGGCCTTCGCCGCGATGAGCGCCTTTACTGCGTCCGTATGTCCGTTATACGCTGCTATCATCAACGTCGCAAAGCCATCTTTATCGACCGCGTTGACTTCAGCTTTTGCCGCAATAAGTGCCTTCACGGAATCGGTATGACCGTTTTGGGCCGCGAGCATCAACGCCGTCCAGCCGTCTTTTTCAAACATGTCAACGTCCGCCTTTGCCGCGATGAGCGCCTTCACGGCGTCTGTATGCCCGTTTTGCGCCGCATACATCAGCGCCGTCTTGCCGTATTCATCGAGCGGGGCGTTTATATCGCCGTCATAGTTTTGGATAAACGCGATATCTCCCTCTTTAGCGGCGTCGAGGAGATTATCTGTAGGGAATAAAAACGCCGGGAATAAAAGAATCATGAATAATACGGATATTTTTTTCATTGGAAACCTCCTGATAAAGCAATTAATACAATTTTAATACCGCTATACCGCAAGTCAAATAACAATATGGGAGACCTTTCCTCCGGGTCTTTTATATTCACTATCATACTGATAAGAGGTATTCCTCCAAACCATCTGCGTGAAATTAGATCCTTTAGTGAACCCCCAATGTAATAAAGATCATCATCGGCGTCTCGATACACCCAGCCTTTGGCTGGGATACTCGACGTCCGGATGCCGAGTAACGAAGTGTATCGAGGCATACACTCTACTATATAACCAATCGTCCCAATAGTTTTCTTACGCTTTTTCTTTCCACTTTTTACTTGTAACTTTCATACTGATATAAATAAAGCCGCCCTTTCGGACGGCCTATTATTAACGTTTCGAGTACTGTTCTCTTTTGCGGGCTTTGCGTAAGCCGATTTTCTTGCGCTCCACCATGCGGTCGTCCCGTGTGAGGAACCCCGCGACCTTGACGGTCTTGCGGTACTTTTCAGCGTCGAGCGCCGATAACGCCCGCGCGATACCCTGACGGATGGCGCCGGCCTGTCCGGTAAATCCGCCGCCCTTCACGGTGATATAGAGATCGAATTTACCGATAGTTTCCGTCCATTTGAACGGTTCCAGCACCGTGGGGTGGTAGAACGCGGGAAAATACGCGGCTAATTCTTTTTTATTGATAATGATCTTTCCTGTGCCTTTAGGGGAAAGGAAAACTCTTGCCACACTGGTCTTGCGACGTCCGGTCGCGTAAACTTTTTCAGCCATCTATTGCCTCCGTTATATCTCTAAGTTCTTGAGCGGGACATTCTTGTAATTATGCTCGCCGCCTTCGATCAGGATGAGTTTCTTGATCATCTGGCGCGCGATTTTATTTTTGGGGAGCATACCGCGGACGGCGGCCAAAAGCGGGAACAAGGGTTTGCGCTCGACCATTTCCTTCGCGACAACGGACTTTAATCCGCCGGGGAAACCGGTGTGATGATAGTATATCTTGGTGTTGAGTTTGCGCCCGGTCAGCATGAATTCGCCCGCGTTCAGCACGATAACGAAATCTCCGTTATCGATATGCGGGGTGTATTCGGCTTTATGTTTACCCTGGAGCACCATCGCCGCCTTAGAGGCGATCCGTCCGAGGGGTTTCCCTTTCGCGTCTATGACATACCAAGTACGCGTTACTTCTTTAGAACTTACCGAAGGTGTAATCATTTCCTTACCTCTGCTTATGTATTCTCAATCTGAAAGTATTTTAAATTATACAGGAATCGGGAGTTTTTGTCAAATAATTCGCTTCTTTCGTTTCAGGGGAATTTCTTGAAATATGTCTATCTATCGGCTATAATTAAAGAAAAACTGGAACACTATGAAAGCACTGATACTCGCGGGCGGTTTCGGTACCCGTCTCGCCCATGTCGTCAAGGACGTACCGAAGCCTATGGCGCCGGTCTCCGGCAGGCCGTTCCTCGAGTATCCCATCCTCTCGCTGAAGAAGCAGGGCATCACGGATATTATCCTGCTGACCGGATACCGGAGCGCGCAGATCGAGGAGCATTTCGGCGACGGTTCGCGGCTCGGGGTCAATATCCGGTATTCCGTGGAAACCTCCCCTCTCGGTACAGCCGGGGCTATCAGCCGGGCAGTCCGCGATTTCGGGTTCGCGCCCGACGAGCGGTTCGTCGTACTGAACGGGGATACTTGGTTCGACGCGGATTACAGTCTGTTCGATAAATTTCACACCGGCGGTAACTATACCCTTTCCGTCGCGCTCAAATACCGTGACGACGTGCGCCGCTACGGCGCGGTCGAACTGCGGGAATCACGCGTCGAGGGGTTTATCGAGAAGAACGATACCCTCGGGGACGGGTTTATCAACGGCGGCGTGTACCTGATGAGCGCGTCCCTGATGCGGGATGTCCCCGACGGGCGGGCGGTGTCGTTCGAGACCGAGATCATCCCCCGTCTGCTCGCGGACAAGACTCCCATCGGCGGAATACCGTTCGGGGGGAGATTTATCGATATCGGGGTGCCGGAGGATTATGCGCTCGCGGGGCGGGAACTCCCGCTCTGGATCGATAACGCCGCGCGCAAGATAAGGGTTGCGTTTTTGGATAGGGATGGTATAATTATCGAGGACAATCGCTATCCCCACCGGGACGAGGACTTGCGGTTACTCCCCGGGGCGGTCAGGTTTATGGCCGGGCTGAGCGATGCGGGATACCGCCTGATTATCGTGACGAACCAGGCGGGTATCGCGAAGGGGGTATTTACCGAGGAGATCTACCGCGAGTTCAGCGGGAAACTTACGAACCTGCTCGCGGATAACGGGATTAATATACTGGATACCTATTATTGCCCGTTCCACCCCGATGCGACCGTCGAGCGTTACCGGAGGGAAAGCCTCCTGCGGAAGCCGGGGCCGGGTATGATACTCGAGGCCGCCGACAGGCATTTCGCCGATCTCTCCCGCAGCGTCATGGTCGGGGATAAGGATTCCGACCGTATCCAACTTCCGTACCTTCGGTCGTATATCTTACGGGGCGGGTACGAACTGGACGGTTCCAGGGACGCATACAACAGTTTCGAAGAAATGGAGGAGAAAATTATAAATGAATAAAACAGTAAGGAGCAGAGCTCCGCTGCGTCTGGGGCTCGCGGGGGGCGGCACCGATGTTTCGCCGTTTTCCGAAATGTACGGCGGGGCGATCCTCAATGTGACTATCGAGATGTACACCTATACCACGTTACAGCCGATCGGCGCGAATAAAATTATTTTTGAATCGATGGATCAGGATATCATAGTGGAATACGACCTCGCGGCGGTACTTCCGGTGGACGGGACGCTCGACCTGCATAAAGGGGTGTACAACCGCATCATCCGCGACTTCTGCGGCGGGAAGCCCTTCCCGATAAAGATGATTACTTATTCCGACGCGCCAGCCGGGTCGGGACTCGGCTCGTCCTCCGCGCTGATGGTCTCCATGATCGCCGCGATGAAGGAGTATCTCAATCTCCCGCTCGGCGATTACGAACTCGCGCATCTCGCCTACGAGATCGAACGGATCGACCTGAACATGGCGGGCGGGAAGCAGGACCAGTACTCCGCGACATTCGGCGGATTTAACTTTATGGAGTTCTTCAAGGAAGATCAGGTGATCGTCAATCCCCTGCGTATCAAGTCGAATATCACGAACGAGCTCGAGTTTAACATGATGCTCTATTATACCGGGAAGAGCCGCGTATCGTCGGATATCATCAAGGATCAGGTGAAGAACGTCAACGCGAAGGAAGGGAAATCGATCGACGCGATGATGAACCTGAAGGAGCAGGCGGTGCAGATGAAAAACGCCCTTCTCCGTGGGGAGCTCGACCAGATCGGGAAAATCCTCAATTACGGGTGGGAAAACAAGAAGAATATGGCGAAAAATATATCTAATACGAATATCGACCAAATCATGGAAAAAGCGTTCTCGCTCGGCGCCATAGGCGGCAAGGTCAGCGGAGCCGGAGGCGGTGGGTATATCATGCTGTATGTGGACGGGCTGAAACGCGCCGAAATACGCAACGGGCTTTCCGAATTCGGCGGGTCGTTTATGGATTTCTCATTCTGTTTGACGGGAGTGCAGACATGGACAGTATAGACCGCTATATAGAAAAGACGCGCGAGACGATTGAGGACAGTATCCGCGTGAAGGAACTGATTATCGCCGACGCGGGGCTGATGAAGAAGATTGCCGGGGTCTCGGAGGCGATGGTCGCGTGTTACCGGAACGGGGGGCGCGTGTTCTTCGCGGGTAACGGCGGAAGCGCGGCGGACGCCCAGCACCTTGCGGCCGAACTGGTCAGTAAATTTTTCATCGAGCGCGAGGGGCTTCCCGCCGAGGCGCTCAACTGCAATACGTCGATACTCACCGCCGTCGGCAACGATTACTCGTTCGACAGGGTGTTCGCGCGGCAGATCGAGGCGAACGGTAAAAAGGGCGACATGTTCGTCGGGCTGTCCACGAGCGGGAATTCGCGGAATATCGTGGAGACCCTCGAAAGCTGTAAAAAGCGGGGCATCGTCACAGTCGGGATGACGGGCGAGGGCGGCGGTAAGATGGCCGCGCTGTGCGATTTCCTGATCGCGGTACCGTCGAAAATAACCCCGCGTATCCAGGAAGCCCATATCACTATCGGGCATATCGTTTGCGAGATCGTTGAGTACGAACTCTTCGGCGGCAAAAAATGAAGACCGCGATCGTACACGAGTGGCTTACCACCTTCGCGGGCAGCGAGAAGGTTGTCGAGGAAATCTACGAGGTGTTTCCCTCGCCCATATACACGCTGTTCATGGATAAGAAAATGGTGTCGCAGTCGCGGCTGAGCGGGGCGGAAATCCATACCTCCTCCTTACAGCGGTTTCCGATGATAACCAAAATTTACAGGAAACTGCTCGCCCTTTTCCCCCGCAAGATCGAGGAATTCGACCTGCGGGGATACGACGTGGTGATCTCGTCGTCCCATTCGGTCGCCAAGGGCGCGCTGACCGACAGCAATCAGCTCCATATCAGCTATATCCATACCCCGGTGCGGTACGCGTGGGATTTGTACTTCCGCTATCTCGAGGAAGCGGGGCTCAATCGCGGGATCAAGCGCCGGTACGCGGAACGGGTACTGCACGAGATACGGAAGTGGGACGTTATCTCCGCGAACCGGGTGGATTATTTTGTCGCGAACAGCAAGAATATTGCGCGTCGGGTGAATAAAATATACCGTCGCGAAGCCGAGGTGATTTATCCCCCGGTGAACGTGCAGGAGTTTGCGCTCAAGGAAACGAAGGATAATTACTACCTTGCCGCGTCGAGGCTCGTTGCATATAAGAAGATCGACCTGATCGCCGAGGCGTTTTCACGGATGCCGGATAAGCGCCTGGTAATTGTCGGGGACGGCCCGGATATGAAAAAGATCAGGAAAATCGCGGCGGGGCATCCGAATATCGAGCTTCTGGGGTATCGCCCGTTCCCGGAACTGAGAGACCATATGCAGAACGCGAAGGGATTTGTGTTCGCGGCGGACGAGGATTTCGGCATCATGCCGGTCGAGGCGCAGGCGTGCGGAACCCCGGTGATCGCATACGGCGCTGGCGGCGCGCTCGAGACTGTCGTGCAGGGCGCGACGGGGCTGTTTTTCGATACGCAGACTCCCGAAAGTATTATCGATACGGTCGGGAAGTTCGAGAAGGCCGGGGATAAGTGGGACGCGAAAAAAATCAGGAAGCACGCGGAAAAATTCTCCACCGCGGTGTTCCAGAAAAATATGCGGGAATTTGTAGAAAAGAAATACGCGGAGTTTTCGGCGAAACGCGGGGGTTAGGGCGTGAATTTGGTTATGCGAGCGGATTAGCGCATGGAAGTCATATTGTAGAACGATATCCATAATAGGGAAATCGGTTCGCCCTAAGCTTCCCGCAGCATTTCGGAAACCGATGCGCGGATTTGAGAGACTTCCTTGATCAGGAGGTCGTTCTTCGTATTGAACTCGGCCATCTTCCCGACAATCTCGCGGAGTTTCTGCACATCATCCGATTCTTTAGTGATGTCCATGTTGATGTCCGATATAAATTTCTGAACATGCCGTACTTTTTTCAATAGATCGTTATTCAATTCCGCCTCGTTCATACTCAGGTCGCTGTTTTTCTCGGCGATTTTCTTCAACTTTTCCATATCGCTGAAAATATTGTCGATCTCCGATTTAAGGTCTTTTGACGTATTGATGACGTTGAGGATATAGACGAACAATTCCTCGAGCGAGCCGGAGAACGCGGAAAAGATTTCGCTGATCTCGTTGACAAATACTTCTTCTTTGCCCGTCTTGTTGATAATTTCCGAGATGCGGGTGAGGATATTTTCCGATTCGGACATCGTCAGTAACGATACCTCGCGGATCTCCTCGGCAATCACAGCGAATCCCTTTCCGGCATGTCCCGCGTGGCCGGCCTCAATGGCGGCGTTCATAGATAGTATATTGATCTGATCGGAAATATCGTTGATGACGTCGATGATATAAAACACCTTATCGACCGATGCGCGGATACTCTCCATCGCTTTCAGATTCTTGGTCACCAGCTGCCGGCCTTTTTCGATATCCCCGCTCAAACCTGAAATACTGCTCGCTATACTGTTGCTGTCGTTATTGATCATCCCCACCGCGTCCACCATATTGGACAATTCGGATTCGGCTTTGAGAATCGATTCGCTCTGGCGTTTCATATGCTTCATAATATTCGTAAATACCGAAAGATTCTGATTGACGATTTCCCCGGCTTTTTGAATCGCCGTATTGCCGTCGGATGAAAGTTTGACCAGCTTTTTCATCGATTCGGAGTTCTGGGTGACTGAATCGGTCAGCAGAACCGAGTGCTCGTCGATCTCCCCCGACGATTGGGTCAGGTTAACCGAAAGCGATTCGAAGCTGATATAGAGCTCCTTGAGCGAACTGATGAGCTTCTTCAATGCGGTCTTGTTTTTATTCATCGCCTGGAAATAGAGCAATAAACGGTAGATGGTCGATAGGCCGAAGAATACCGAGGCGATGGTAATACCGATGGGAAGCCCGGGATTGAGTATCGCGAACTCCTTCAGGCCGATCAGGTACATGATCTCCGAGAGAGCGCCGGTGAAAATACTGATAATCCCGAATATAAAGAAGAAGAACCTTTTTTTATCGATCTGATTCATTTTTTTATACCCGATAATCAGGCGGATAGCGCCGTATAAAAGAAGGAGCGCGGTGAGCGGAGCATATGCCACGTCGAACAGGAAGCCGTACTGCACGTCGTAGAGGAAGTATGTTGCATCGACTTGGGTAGTCTGGGTACTGTTCATCACGATCGTATCGGTGAAAAAACTCAGGAGCGATACGCCTGAGGAGAAAGCCACAAACACATAGGTAAGGATTTTATTCCACTTTTTACCCCAGTCCGAAGCGATGACCGAACAATAAATAAAATCGAAAAACAGCGCCCATACGATAACGGCTAACTGAATCCGGGTGGTGAGGATAAGGATAGCGGGGTCGGCATTATAGACATAGATGAGTGTCTGTAAGAGCGAGTATAATCCGAGACACAATCCGAACAGGAAAAGGGTGATAGATTCCAGACGGCTTTTGCGATCCATATCTTTCATTAACAGGGAGAATACCCCGAATATAAGCGCTAAAAAAAAGGTTCCTACTGTTGCGCAAAGCGAAAAAATATAGCTTATGGGGATATTTAAGGTTTGATCGAACATACCGCCGCTCCTTGAAACCGATAAATTATATAATGATTTTCGATAAGACGCAAGTCTATAATATGGTCACTTTTAATAACCGCCTTTTCAATGCGGTAAGGAAGTGACCATTGGGCGCGTACTAAAGAATTATGAATACAATTATGGGCGCTTCTAAAAACTCAATAATAATTCAGAGATTACCAAATAGGAAAATAACCCTGCCATTGCGATGCCGCGCTACAAAGATTATTGAAGCGCGGTGGAAGCAATCTATTCTATTGTCATTTAATAAATTACATAGTAATATCTCCTTTATTCGATAATTATACGTATTCATTTCATTTCCATGAAGTTTTTAGAACTGCCCTTATAAAAAGAAGCGGCTGTCCCTGATGAGACAGCCGCTCTAAAAACCACCCTTTCCTTAGTCTAGTAGAGGTCGTAAACAACCACGCTGTAGGGCGCGATAGCGATATTAGCCTTCTGGGCCATACCGTCCATACCGCCGGAGATAGGACCGGTTTCCCATCCGCCGAAGTTACCGAAGTCGGACGAATATCCGTTCCAGTCGCTGTTGAATACCGCGTGACCCGTAGCCCATACCGGCCAGCCGATCTGGTAGTCCCAGTTCCATGTCTTATTCGCGAAGTTGCAGATAATGACCATGTTCTGGGAACCGTTCCAGCGATGGAAGGCGATGAGCTTGTTCGCGTTATCGACATGGAATACGGTGATATTGTTGCTTCTGAGCGCGCCGTAATTCTTCCTGAGAGTGATCAGGTCTTTATACATCTGGACAATACCCGCGTTCTGGGTAACCAGATTCCAGTTCATGAAGTTATTGTAGACACTGTTGTCGAACCAACCGGGCTGGAGGAATTCCTCGCCTTGGAAGATCATCGGGATACCCGGAGCGGTAAAGAGCACCGCGGCGCCGAGAGTACTGCGCTTCTTGGCGAACCAGCTTCCGGGATTGGCGCTGTCGATCGCCGAAGGCGGGCGGGATTTACCGTTACCGACTTCATCATGCGACGAGACATAGATCACCTGACGGCATCTGTCGCCGTACTTAATCGCAAGAGCGGCGGCTACATCGACCATATTACGGTCGCTGTCCCAACCGGTTTCGATAGCGGTCTTAACAGGATGTACGAACCCTGCGTCCCACTGCGCATCGAAGCCCGCGCCGCCGGAACCGGTGGTGTAGGTGATCCACGGGTCTTTGGCAAGGTCTTCGGCTATCGAGATAGCGCTGCCCTTGACCGCGTTGATTTCGTTATTGATCCACTGCATGAGAGTCCATGCCTCGGGGATTTCGTCGGTGTAGTTGACCTTGCGGATATTGATGGTGGAATCCCAACGGAGACCGTCCACATTGAATGTCTGAAGCCAGTAGATCGCGTTATCGCGGAGGAACTGACGGACTTCGCCGCGGCCGTAGTCGGGACGGGTGTGTCCCCACGGGGTCTCGGCTCTCCAATCGTTGAAGAAGTAGATACCGCCGAGGTTGTTCTGATACCAGCCGTCGAAGCGCCACAGATCCATATCGGATGGCCCGAGATGGTTGTAGACTATATCGAGAATGATACCGACGCCTTTGGTATGCAGGGCGGTGACGAGGGATTTGAGGCCTTCGGGTCCGCCGTAGTCTGATTCAGGGGCGAATATGTCGGTCGGGTTATATCCCCAGCTGTTTTCGCCCGGGAATTCCATAATAGGAAGGAGCTCGACCATATTGACGCCGAGGTCTTTGATATATTGGGCTTTATTCGCTACATCGGCGAATTTGCTGATGCCGGTAGCGGAGCTTCCCGCGTAGGAACCGACATGGAGCTGATAAATGATCATATCCTCAAAGTAGGGGATAGCGATACCGGCGGGAGCGGTCTGGCTATAGATAATGGAAGCGCCGACGGAGCTTTCCTGCTTCTTGGAATAAGGGTCTTTCTTCCAATCGGTACCGTTGACGATAAATTTATACTTCTGTCCGACAGTCGCGCCCGCGACGTCGCGAGACCAGTATCCGTTGCCCTCGTTGGCGAGAGGGGTAGCGGAGGCGCTCCAACTATTGAAATCGCCGCCGACAGTGACGGATGTGGCATAAGGCGCCCATACGCGGAAGCCGACGCCGCCGGTGTAGACGATCGCGCCCATACCGCTATGAGTGGAGGGAGTTGCGGCGATCGCGGGAGTACCCGAAATCACCACATCTTCGACATACCCGTAATCGGCGGTCGAGTTTGCGATAGTGCGGAAACGAATCTGGAACGATGCGTTGTTATTCGCCGCGGCGGGGATGCTGACACTAAAAGATTTCCATGTCAGATCATCCGATGGGTCGGCGAGAGTGGCGCCGATAACCCAGCCGCTTCCGGTATTATACTCGAATACGATGCTTTCGCCCGCTTCGAGGGAAGATCCGAGCAGCTTAAATGTTGCCGATATACCGGTATAACCGACTGTGCTGATAGGGTAGGAAGCCCAACCGTTATAAACGATACGCATCGAGCCTGTACCGATTTTATAAGTACTGGTATAGTAGGTAACATTGACCGTATCGGAACGTACCCAACCCGCGAGGGTGGTATCGCCGTCAAAATTCTTCGACAGGATGGTGCCCGACGGAGGCGTAGAGGATGTTCCGGAAATCACCAAATCTTCGATATAGGCATAATCGGCAGTCGAGTTTGCGATAATGCGGAAACGAATCTGCAATGCGGAGTTGTTATTCGCCGCCGCGGGGAGATTTACCGTATAGGCTACAAACGCACCGGTATCGGCAGGATCGGCGAGAGTTGCACCGATGACCCAACCGCTTCCGGTGTTGTACTCGAATACGATCTTTTCACCGGCTTCAAGGGAATAACCGCAGATTTTAAAGGTTGCGGAAATCCCGGTATACCCTACGGAACTAACTGGCAGTGTCGATGATCCATTATAAAGCAGCTTCATTGAACCAGTCCCGATCTTATAGGTACCGGTATAATAAGCTACATAACTTGTGCTGGAGCGTGTCCAACCGGCAAGTGTGGTATCGCCGTCAAAATTTTTTGACACGATCGTAGCAGAAAATGCAAGTCTCGCGGAGAATATAAAAAGAATTGCGAGACCGAAAAACTTAAATATTTTCGCCATCTGGTCCTCCTATGATTTGTAAGTGTATTGGTGCAATAAACATACCAAATATCGGCAGAAAGAACGGTGTAACCGCTTACAAACTGTTTAACTTATTACCCGGCAATAAATAAAAAACGGGGTTCATTTACGACAAATGATATATTATTTTCCTACAAAGTGCACAATGCACTTTGTAGGAAAATTTCCGCATTTTTTAAGGTTTCCCCCCTTTTTTCCCGTCCGTTTACCGAATGCTATTGACAGAACTATGGTTTTACAGTATAGTATTATCCCCTAGCGAAAGGAGTCGTATGAGTTCGAAAATTCCCGTTCCGCAAAGCGTTAACCCTGTGCTGGCATTCGGCGTCCATGATTCCCACCTGCGGTTGGTGGAGAGGATGCTCAAGGTGAAGGTCTTTCCTGTGGAAAACAGCATCGTGATCGAGGGTGACGACAATTCGTCCGCCAAGGCTGCGTACGTCCTGAACGGGATATTCCAGCTTGCGCAGGGCAATATCCCGATCACCCATGAAGACGTCGCTATCCTGATAGAAAAAAGCGACACCCCCATTCATTTCGCCGGTGAAGAAGCTATCAACGAGGGGCTGATGATTTCCGGCCGGAGACGCGGGAAGGAGTTCAGGGTCAAGCCGCGCAATATCAATCAAATCGAATATGTAAAAAAAATTCTGGATAACGACCTTGTTTTTTCCATCGGCCCCGCGGGCACGGGAAAGACCTATCTCGCGGTGGCGGTCGGGCTTCATCTGCTGACTAAGGGCGCGGTGCACCGTCTGATCCTTACCCGTCCGGTTATCGAGGCGGGCGAGACTCTCGGCTTTCTGCCGGGCACGCTCGAGGAGAAAATCGACCCCTATGTCCGTCCGCTCTACGATGCTATCCATGACATGCTCCCCGGCGAGGAAGCCCGTTATATGATGGAGGACGGCCTGATCGAGCTCGCGCCGCTCGCGTATATGCGCGGACGCACCCTTGCCAACGCGTTTATTATTCTCGACGAGGCGCAGAATACCACGTCCCTCCAGATGAAGATGTTCCTGACCCGCCTCGGGGAGAATTCCAAGATGGTGATTACCGGGGACGTCAGCCAGATCGACCTCCCGGCAGGGAAGGCTTCCGGCCTGATGCAGGCGGAAACCCTTTTTAAAAAAGTCGAGGGGATATCGTTCCATTATTTTACCCGAAACGACGTAGTCCGGCACGGATTAGTCAAGAAGATACTGGAAATTTACGAAAATAATGAGAAGAAAATATGAAAGAAATGTTATATAAAATCGGCTCGGAGCTTTTAACCGAAATCCGCAAACTGGGTAAACGGAACCTTTTCCTGTTCGCGGGCGCGTATCTGATTATCGCGGTCCTGATTACCCTGAGCTATATTATCCCGGTCGATACGGATTACCAGATCGGCGATACCGCGCGCGAGACGGTGATTTCCGAATATACCTTCTCTTATTACGATAAGGCCGAGCTGAAAAATATCCTGAATTATATCGAGGTTTCCAAACCCTACTATTATAAACCGGTTCCCGCGCAAAAAACTATTTTTATGAACGCGTTGAAAAAACTCCTCGAGCTGATGGGCACGGAAAAGAACGACGATTTCCTCAATAGAATGAAGGATGAGGGATATGTCTTTTCCCAGAATATCTGGCAGTACATCCAGAATAACCGTTTCCTGCTCACCAAGTACCAGGACCGTTTCGAGTATGTCTATAATACCCTGACGCGGAATTACTGGATCGTTGACCGTCTCCCCGAAACCGGCATGAAGAACTTCATCATTATCGAGACTATCGAGGGGATTACTAATGTCCCGCTGGACAAGGTCTATATCGCCCCGATGGATAAGGACGCCGTTCTCCTGACGGTAAATTCCATCTATCCCAAGATGAACTTCCTCTTCCGGGAAACGATGTCGGAAATCATGGTGAATCTGGTGACGTCCACCGCCCTCATCGATACGGAAAAACGGAATGTGATTATCGAAAAAGAGCTTGAGAAAAATAAGCTGAAGAAGGTGATTCGCGAGGGCGAGCTGATTGTCAGTAAGGGGGAAATCCTGATACCGGAGACCCTTTCGAAGATACTGGGATATCAGGATTTTCGGGAGAATATCGCCGGGAAGCGGATATTCCTCTATCTCGTCTGCTCGTTTCTGCTCTCGGTGATGATCGTATATCTGTTCCTCCGGCTGGAAAGCGCTTCGTTCGCGAAGAACCGCAACATCTGGATCACGCTGATCTTTTTCGTTCTGATGAATTCCTTCTATTATGTCGCATATATATCGCGAAACTATTTCGCTATCCCGATATTTCTCCTGATTCCCGCGGTGCTCGGCGCGATCAACCTGCCGGTGCTCCTTCGGGACACCCGCCTCTCGATCTACCTCCTGCTGATGTTCGACCTGTTTTACCTGTTCTATCCGTCGTTCCAGATCATCTCGCTCCTCAATCTGGTAGTGATTACCCTCTCGCTGACCCTGACCGCGCGGCTTCTTCGGAACCGTACGGATTTCTTCTTCCAGGGGCTGATCTTCGGCTTTATCGAGATACTTTTCGCGCTCTTCTCGTACTACGACCGGAGCAGTAACATAGTCGGGTACGACCTCGGGCTGAGCATCGTCTTCGCGTTCGGCAACAGCTTCGTGAGCGCGATAGTCAGCCTCGGGGTGGTCATCCCGTTATTCGAGAAGGTGTTCAATATCCCGACGCGGTTCCGCCTGCTCGAGCTGTCTAATCCGTCGACAAGCCCCTTGCTGAAGAAGCTGAAGATCGAGGCGCCGGGGACGTATAATCATTCGATGCTGATAGGCGACCTGATGGAAGCCTGCGCCGACCAGCTCGGGATCGATACGCTGATGGCGAAGGTCGGGGGGTTTTATCACGATATCGGGAAAATGAACAATCCGCAGTACTTTATCGAGAACCAGGAACAGAAGAACCCGCATGACGAGATCAAACCGATGATATCGGTCAGCGTCATCAAGTCCCATGTACGCGAGGGTGTGGAGATCGCGCATAAGTACAACCTGCCCGAGGAGATCATCGACTTTATCCGCGAGCATCACGGGACGACTACCATATCCTACTTCTACCATCAGGCGGCGGGGATGTACGGCGACCAGAACGTGAACCGCGAGGATTTTACCTATCCCGGCCCGGTTCCGCATAATAAATTTACCGCGATCTTACAGATTATCGATACGGTCGAGGCTACTGTCCGGGCGTATATCCAGAACAGCGACCGCTTCTCCGCGAGCAATATACAGGATATTATAGAAGATTCCGTGACGAAACGGATGAACGAGGGGCAATACTCCAACTGCGAAATTACCCTGCGGGATATGGATATTGTCAAACAGACCCTTTTCAAGGATCTCCAGTCCTACTATCACCGCCGTATCGAGTACCTGAAGAAGAAAGAGAAGAACGGCGACTGATTTTGATTAATAAATATGTAACTGGACAAGACATGAAATATTTTGTTGTTTTATCGCTTTTCTAATAATCATTTCCGTTTGTTCCGTTGACCCGGATAATCCGCTACCGGATCCTAATAAGGTTGATATTTATCCGATGACGTACCGGACAGTCAATAATATGATTGTGTTCTATTCTTCTATCAATAAATTATCAATGAATAGTGCCCAGTATATGAATGTTATTGATGTAGGAGAAAACGATCCTTCCCGTAAATTCCTCAGAAGAGGATTAATAAATTTACTTTTTCTTATATAATCAAGTTTGTTATTTAATTCTCTTCTCTTTTCCCCTTTTGAAATACGTTCATAGTAACTGGATATTAGTAGGAGTCCTACATACCATCCAATTATCTCATTCGTGTACAAATCATTTTGTTTTGGAGTACCTTCATTTTCCATGATAAATCCAACTAAAGGTTTATATTTCCTTATATAGAAACATAAAGAACCTGCTTGCTTAAATATGTTCGGGTTATGATTCGGATAGTATTTAATTAGGTATTCGTTAGTCTGATTAACACAATCGATAAGTATTCCTTTAAGAATAATGATATTGACTTTTTTTGATACCGAATAATTCGTTATAATGATACTCACACTTTCTTCGACCACTTCATAAGGGATAATGATTTTATCTTGAGATTCGGCGGGCATTATTTCCCCGTCAAATGCGTTATTAGATCAGATGGCCTTTTACTGCGTCATACCCTTTTCTTACATCATCAACGGAGAGTTTAACACCATCGTTTTTAGGGTTACGTTCACATTTATTGTTATTTTCAATATCTATAGAGTATACACCCTCGGATACTTTTTTACCCATACTCTCTAATTTTTCTCTCTCATCCATTACCCGCCTCCGAATACTTACTTTCCCTGCTTCCTTCCGGTATTCCACCTCAATTACCTTGAGAAAGAACCCTTACTAGCTTTCCACTATTCATATAGATTATATCACATATTTTAGCTATTCTACGCATTTTTCGCAATATTATATCACAAAATTACATATATTTTATTTTTGTCTTAAAAAATAATAAAAAAAGCCTCTTACCTAATGTGGCTCGGCACGAATAAAACCTGCGTATTCAATTAAGCGATCTCAGATAAGCGATCCGTTCCAGCACCGGGGGATGCGAGTAATAGAACTTCGCGTACAACGGGTGGGGGTGGAGCGCGGAAAGGTTATCCGCCGACAGCTTCACGAGCGACGCTATCAGCTTGTCTCCCGACCCGGTGAGCGTGTGCGCGTAGTGATCGGCCTGCCGTTCGTCCCGGCGCGACAGCCAGTTTGACAGCGGCGCGAACAGGAATCCCAGCAGACTCCCGCAGAACCCGATGACGATCAGGTCGGTGAGTATCCCCGCGCCGGATACCGGGAATAACGCGCGGACAATCCCCCATTTGACGACCGCGAACACGAGGGCGAACACGCCCAGCGACAGAACGGTCATCCCCGCCAGGCGCTTGATAAAGTGCCCCTTCTTCCAATGTCCCGCCTCGTGGGCGAGCACCGACAGGATTTCATCGTCGTCGAGCTTCTGTAGTAACGTATCGTAGAATACGATACGTTTATTCCGCCCGATCCCAGTAAAGTACGCGTTAGTATGCAGGGTGCGTTTCGACGCGTCCATCATATATATCTTCGAGACATGGATTCCCGCGCGGCCGAGCAGGTCGCGTATCCGTTCCTCGAGCCCGGGGCGTTCGAGGGGTTTGTACTTATTGAATAACGGCTCGATGACGTAGGGGGAGATATACAGCATAAACACCGTGTACAGCGTAAAGAAGCCCCAGATGATGAGCCACCAGTAATCGGGGCTGGCCTCGATAATCGCGAGCGCCCCCGCTATCAGGAGGGACGTGAAGATCAGGTTGACGAGGAGTCCTTTGACGAAGTCGCCGATCCACAGCCCCGGCGTCATGGAGTTGAACCCGTACTTCTTCTCTATCCCGAACGTGAAGATCAGGTCGAACGGGATATCCGCGAGAAGGGACGCGACGGACAGCATCAGGAAGAAGAATATCCCGCCGGTGATGAACGTCATCCCGAGGGAACTCACCCAGCTGTGATAGATACCGAGGAGCGGGGTGAACAGGAAGGCGACTGTGACGAGCGAGTTCCACACCTGCTCCCATGTGCCGATACGGGTCTTGTCGCGGGTATAGTCGAGCGACTTTCCCGTGCGGTCGGGGGTGAGCGTGTCCGCGAATTCGGGCGGTACGATATCCCCATGCCGGCGCATATGATTGTAGTTCATCGCGCTCAGGATTCTTCCCGCCGCGATTTCGAGGACATATATTCCTAATGCGAGATATTGAAACCAGGTCATGTGCGCTCCTACGGGATTTTTATCACGAAACTGGTGAACACGATATACGACGCGAACAGGATAAACCCGACGGTCAGGAATATCATAAAATTCTCTTTGAACAGCGTGCGGATTTTAATATCGATCTTGGATTTTTCCAGCTTGTCGATATCGTCGTAAATTTCCTTGAGGGAGTCCGGGTCCTCCGCCTTGTAGAACTTTCCCCCGGTAATTTCCGCGATCTTTCTGAGCACGCCCTCGTCGAAGCCGACCTCCGTCTGGAGGTAATACTCGTTCATCGACGCGAAATCCGCCGGCGCGAGATACCCGTGGGGATTGCCCACCCCGATGGTGTAGATACGGATGCCCATATCGCGCGCGATGGTGGCGGCGGTCGCGGGGTCGATCCACCCGGCGTTATTCACCCCGTCGGTTAAGAGGATGATAACTTTGCTCTTCGCGTCGGACTTGCGGAGACGGTTCACCGCTGTGGCAAGTCCCATCCCGATTGCCGTACCGTCGTTCTTAGGGTCGAAATTGAGGTCGGATATAATTTTCAGCAGCATACTTTTATCGAGGGTGAGGGGGCATCGCGTAAAACTATAGCCCGCGAATGTGACTATCCCGATACGGTTGAAGTTCTGCTTATTGATATATCCGCTGATGACTTTTTTAGCGGAGTTGAGGCGGTTCAGGCCGACCAGCGTGTGGTTCTGGTCGTAGTAGATGCGCGTGCCGAGCACGTCGCGGTAGGGTATCCCCGACGGGATACGGTCGACGAACATCATACTCCCGGATACGTCGATAGCCAGAACGATATCGATACCGAAGTTGCGTTCGTTAGAAATCTCCTCGCCGCCGAGCGGGCGGGCGAGCGCGACGATAAAGAACGCGAGCGCGGTACAGAACAGGATATCGCCGATGATGTCGAACAGGCGGCCGATCGCGGTCGTCCTGCGGGACAGCAGCGAGTTGGACGAGTAGAGCATCGTCGGGGTCATATTCATCCTGCCGAGCTTGGTGCCCCGGTACTTGAAGACGAGATAGACGGGGATTGCCGCTAGGAAAAGTAAAAACCACGGGCTTGCGAATATCATGCGTTGCCCCCTTCTTCTTCGGCGGCTTGCCGGGTTTTTATCATTTTAACCCGTTCGACCATTTGGGTGAGTTCCTGATAAACCTGCTCGACATTTTCGTCGGTAGGGACATGTTTCGCGTATTTGACATGGTCGCAGAGTTTCAGGATAAACATATTGATCTCGGTCAGTTCCTCATCGGATTGGCCGCCCTTCAACTGTTCGTATATCTCCGAGGTGGACATCTCGAGCGCGGGGAAATCCATCACGTTCTCGAGGAACTCCCTGTCGATTTCCGAGATCGCGCTGAAGTAGAGTTTCACGTCGGTCTTGGCGGTATTCTTCACCTTCAGCTCCCTCAGGCGGCGTAACGTGTATTCGTAGGGGTCCTGCGGCTTGGTACGCTTCGGCTTCCGCTTCGAGAGCAGGGCGCGGACGAGAAAGAATATCCCCACCGCGAGCGCCAATCCTCCCGCAGTCCAGACGAGCCAGAGCCAGTCCGGGAAGTCGTATATCTCCATGATCGGCAGAAGCTCCTTCTGCTGGTTTTGCATCGCTTTGCCGTCTATCGGGATTTCCGGGGTGTAGAATGTGTCGGTCATGTTTCCCGCCGCGGAGGTCACTAAGAACGCCGGAATGAGGAAGTTGCTTACCTCATAGGAACGTAATTTCAGGACGAAGGTGTTCGTGCTGATCCCGGTTAATTGGATTTCGAGCGACGTCTTGTAGAAATCGTAGTTAGTGGTGATAACCGAGAGTATTTTATGAGCGTTCTTTATCGTATATGCGACAAACGCGGTCTCGCCGAAATTCAGCGAACCGCTTTTCATATTGATCGCGATATTGAAATTTGTGGGGTATGCCGGGGCAGGCTGGTTGGATTGCGAAACGGCGGGAGATAACGTGAACAATAGGGTGAAAATTACGGATAAGCATTGCTTCATGACGTACCGTCCATTACAGTTTTTCGAGTATTATTGTAATGTGCCGGAGCGTTTTTCTCAAGCGTGGAAAAAATATTTTCGGAATAGTGTTTCTTTGACATTTCTTAGGTGTTATATATAATGAATAAAATACATTTCAAAGGAGATGGAAATGGCTGATGAAGAAAAAAAGACCGAAGAGAAGAAAAATGAAGAAACTTTCCGCGTGTCGGGAGCCGAAATCTGGGATAAGGTGAATGAAGTAGTAAAAGAAGGCAATGCGAGAAGGATAGTCATTAAAAACGACAAGGACGAAGTGCTGATCGAATTCCCCCTTACAGTGGGAGCGGTGGGCTTAGTCCTCGCGCCCGTATTTGCCGCAGTGGGCGCAATCGCCGCATTGGCGATGAAGTGCACGATAGTCGTCGAGAGAAGAGGATAATCACTGGGCTGCTTCTATTTTCCGTCACGGCGATACCCCGCGCCGTATACTTTTTCGATGCGCGGGGTAAAGCAGTCTATATAACATGAGATACATATTCGTAAAATAGATTGCTTCTACCGCGCTTCGATAAGTTTTGGTGCGCGGCATCGCAATGACAAGAAATTAGTTGTTTTCTATGTTAATCGACACCCCCTTTTACAGCACTTTTTTGCATTTTTTACATCTGGGATTTCATTTGATATTTTCAGTTTCCGATAGTATAATATTACATATCATAATCTTGGGGTGTTCATGGAAATTCCGGAAATTCAGCAGAGGATCGCTCAGGGCGAAGATATCTGTTTAGACCTGTATGTTATGGACGGCGATGCCCAGCAGTTAGTGCATTCTCTGGTTCAGGGAATAATTAATAAATATGAAAGACAAGATCTCGAAGAAATGATCTACAGCTCGCTCAAGGAATTGATTATCAACGGGGTAAAAGCTAACCTCAAGCATTTTCTATTCAAAGCGAAAAATATCAACGATACGGACGAGGAACACGGGGTAGGTTTCGACGACCTCAAGCGACTGCTCGATGAGAACGAGCTCGAGCGATTTAAAGAAGTCGCGGCGATGGAAGGCCTGAGCGTCCGCGTAACCGTCATTCATTCGCAGGAACGTCTGATGTTCCTGATCGAGAACAACACCCCCATGACCCGTTACGAACGCCGCAGGGTGCGGGAAAAATTCGACAGCGCGCTTCAGTACGATAATATTTTCGAGTACTATCTCGGGAATGCCGACGATACTGAGGGTAGCGGCCTCGGTATCACGATGATCGTGCTGATGCTGAAAGGCGTCGGAATCGACCCTCACGCATTCTCGATCAATGTTCACGGTAAAAGTACGACTGTCGCGAAAATTCATCTCCCGTTACGATAGCCCCTCCCGCCTTGATATTTTATTCCCGATTCATTAAAATATGGGTAATGATTAAACCCTTACCATAGCAGGTGGTTTACCTGTGGTGTAGGTTTAAAAACGGCGCATCTAAAAATTTTCAGGGAGTCTGGATTGAATCGTTCTCCGGTCAAAATACTGCTATTAACCGTTCTTTTGCTCATCATCGGTAATTCCCTTTCGGCCGAGGGTTTACTTCCTATATGGGTTAACGGGAAGTGGGGTTTTATCGATAACACGGGTAAAATAATTGTCGCCCCCATGTACGATTATGCGTTCCCCACCTCCGACGGGATGAATATGGTCAAAGAGGGGACGAAGTTCGGGTACGTCAATACGGAGGGAAAGGCGATTATCTCGCCGAAATTCGTCGAAGCCTATCCGTTTAACGGGGGTATCGCGCGAATCAAGATGAAAGATTTTTACGCCTATATCAATAAAGTCGGACAGATTATCGCGAGCGAGGATTTCGAGGAAGCCTACGACCTGAGCGACGGCCTCGCGAGGATTAAACTGAACGGGAAGTACGGGTATATCAACAGTTTCGGCGAGGTGGCGATCCAGCCGAAGTTCGCGAACGCCGGGGATTTCCACCAAGGGTACGCGATGGTCAAATATGCTAAAACGGTTACCAATAAATCGATCTTCTATTTCGACCAGAGTTTTTTCGACGAATCCCTCTATAGCGTTTACCCGGTGAAGAACCTGGTGCAGGATATGATGCTGAACGGGTATATCGGGAAGAGCGGGGAAGTCAAGATACCGTTCCGGTATAAGGACGCGCGCGATTTCAGCGAGGGTCTCGCGGCGGTAATTACCACCAACGCGGGCGGGTACGGAAAATGGGGATATATCAACCTCAAGGGCGAAATGGTGATCGCCCCGCAGTTCGATACTGCTCTCGATTTCCATGAGGGGCTCGCGGCGGTCAGGGTCGGCTCCAAATGGGGCTATATCGACCGTTACGGGAAATATGTCATTACCCCGCAGTTCAGCTACGCGGACGATTTTTATGAAGGGATGGCGCGTATCAATATCGGCGGCAGGATTACAATGGCCGGGAAATGTTTCAGCGGGAAATGGGGGTTTGTCAATAAGTCCGGCGATATGATCTGCCCGGTGATATTCGACTGGGTATCCCGTTTCGAGGGCGGGCTCGCGAGGATCGAGCTGAACGGCCAGATGGGGATCATGAATAAAGAGGGCAAGTATAAAGTCAACGAGAAGGTGGAATATATTTTTCCCGTGTTCGACGGGCTCGCGAGGGTGAAGTCGGCGGGAAAGTTCGGGTATCTGACCGATTCCGGCGCGTTGAAGCTGAAGGTGCAGTACCTTCAGGCCGCCGATTTCAACGGCGGGTTGGCGCTCGTGCTCCTGAAAACGAACCAGAATTTTACGCTGGCGTATATCGATAAAACGGGCGCGCCAAAATGGCAGACGGGCGCGAACCTGAAATACCCGTTCGACCCGGGCAGTGTGCTGAACGTACTTTGCCCTACAGGGTTATGGCTTTACGACCTGCCGAGTATGGACTCCAAGAAGATAGTGAATATTCCCTACGGCGAAACGGTGACGATGAAGAAAAAGTCCCAGAAGAAGGAACTCCTCCGCAGTCACGGACTGATCGGGGGGTGGCTCTTCGTTCAGTTCCGTACGGTCGAGGGATATATCTTCGAGGGGTATCTCTCGAAACTCCCCGCGCCGATCTACGGGATGGGGCTGGAGAATTATTTTACCGAGAAGCTGGGACTGATCTACCAGACCGAAGCGGAACGTATCGACGACGAGAACGAGGATTACTTTAAGGGTTTCAATCTCGGGGTCGAACTGCATAAGGAAGTGTTCGGCGGAAAGAAGGTCTATCACTATACGATCCCGGGGATTTCGATGCAGGAAGCGTTCGTGCTGGTCAAGCACTGCATGGGTTTCTCGTTTATGGCGATGCCGGATTATGAGGGAATCGAATCGAAGCAGGTCTCCGAGACTCAGGTGGATACCTGCTCGGTGAAGGTGTACCGCAATTCGCCGACGGATATCACGCAGATCGATATGATCATTACCACGCGCGGCGCGGAGATCAGTATCAAGATTCTCCCGTCGGGGGATAAAGTCACGATTACGATGGAACAGATATAACGGTACCCGGAAAAATTTTACTATAGAAAACTTTGCCTTTCTTCGGAAACTATTCCATAATTTAACATCAAAGCTCGGAGGCGTATATGACTGAAATTACCCCGGATAGAACAAAATTGATTGAAGCGTTGAAAACCGCGAATATATTCCATTACCTCAGCGATAAGGAGCTCGAGGAAATTATCGGGCTGTCCCAGTTCTATAGCTACGAGGCCGACGAGGTGATTATCGACGAGGGCGACGTCAGTTCGTACCTGTTTGTGATTACGAAGGGGATTACCGAGGTGTATGTCCATAACGAGGTGGGCAACGATATCTTCATCTGCACGATCAGCAGGGGGGACGTATTCGGCGAGGCCGCGGTGTTTCTCGACGTCAAACGAACCGCGAAGATTATCGCGAAGGACGAGGTCGAAGTGCTTCGGATATCGCGCACCAAGTTCGTTCATTATATCAAATACTACCCGTCCGCGGGCATAAAAATCCTGACCCTGATCATCTATAGCCTCATCCGAAAACTTCGCGAGGCCAATCAGGATATCGCGTTCGAGCGCGCGAACACCTACCAGCACGAAGAGGTGGATACGCTGATACAGGAATTCCTCAACACCGGGGCGGATATTATAGGGACTCCCCGGGTCGAATAGTTTCATCCTTCCATAACATTAAAGTTTGCCGGTGAGATATTCCGGCGGATAGTTAATACTTGATCTTGATGAACGCGTTAACCTCGTCGGAGGAAATTTTATCCAATCCGAGGTATACCCGTTCCTGATAGAGCGCGTTATGAGTCAATCCCGCCGCGGCTATCGCGGTGATAATACTGATCGTATAGCAGGTTTTCCCGATATTCTGGTAATCGTCGCCCTGCACCTTATTGACCGGCTGGTGGGTCACATTATAGAGGTCGTAATTGTATTCCGACTGGTAATGGGTATAGATGCCCACTCCGAACGCGGCTAACGTCAGTCCCCATCCGCTGTACGCGGCGATCCACGCGGCTTTCTGGATTTCTTTAGGCGACACTTCCTGATAGTCCCTCAGCCACGCGTTAATCATGATCTCCTGATCGGGGTTATTGAGCTTAAATATCGTATAGAACGGTTTGTACTCGTTGGTATCGCCCGTCAGGATTTTTACACGGTGCTCGACTCCGATGGTAAGGTTCGATACCTGTAACGGCGTATTGCCCATATAGATCGAATCGATAAATACCAGACAATTAGTCGGGTAGGAGCCGATATAGACCATGCCCCCCTCGTTCAGTTTGCTGATCGGGGCGCTCACAATATTCGTCATATTCGTCAGGACGTTGACCGCGATATTCTTCAGGTTATACCCGTCCTTGATAAACGCGATCTGGTGCTTGCCGCCGAGAACCGCGGGATAGAATAACGGCGATTTACCGAGATAAGAACCGTCGAGATAAACGTTGGCGGCAGCCGGCTCGGTGAGGATAATCAGGTCGCCCGACGGGCGGCTGAGAATCAATTCGCGTATCGGCTTGAGGAACTCCAGTATCTTGTCGGACAACTGATCCTCGCGGCATACCAGCTTATATACGTTGGTGTTCGTCGCGCCCGCCACCTTAATCAGATTGAGCGTCACCTCGATTTCCGTAGGGCCTTTCCCCTGCGATTTGATTTTATAGGAACCATTGATATATACCGTGTACGGCTTCAGCTCCACGGCCGGTTTGACCGCGTTGGTGACCTTGACGGTATTGGTCTGTTTCACCGCCGCCACAGGAGTTTTATCCTTCGCCGGCGGAGTCTTATCCTTAACGGGCGCGGGTTTCACGTCCTTTTTGACATCCTTTTTCGGGTCGGTCTTCGGAGGTACTTTAGTATCCTTCGACGGTTGTACCGCGTTGGTGGAAACCTGCTTAGTTAAATTTGTCGCTTTGGAAGCCGCGGCGGCATTCGTCGCGATGAACGCGAATTTTTTCACGAGCGAGACCGGTATCAGGGAGAAACTCTCCTTTAACGCGGGGTACTCGTTCGTTATCAGGGAATACAACTGCGGGACAAACACGCGGTTCAGGTTCGTTTTAATAACATTTGTCCCCGTATAATTGGTATAGATAAAGATAATCATATTGGTGATAATATTCGTATTCTTCCATTGAATCTTCATGCTGAAGTTCGTCAGAATAATATTCTGGTAGGTATTCGTTTTGGAAAGATACTTCGTGTAGTTGGTGACATGGTCGAAGAAATTGGTGTTGGTCGCGAGGGCGAACAGCCTCTGGGTAATCATACTTTCGACATTGGTGATGTAATTTGAGAAAAACATCTTATTATCGAGAATAACCTTTTCCAGTTCCTTGGAAATTGACAGAGTGGCGGGCGAGAAATCGATAGAGGCGCGCTCGACCTCGATCGGTTTGAGGTAGGCGTACAGCATCTCGGGCAGCGCCTTGGAAAGATAATTAATATCCTGCGCGCCTGAAAGATTGGTAAAGAAATCCATTTCAATCTTGAGGTCGCGGGTGTAGGATTTGATCAGTCCGTCCTGTACCGCTTTTTTCGCGTCTTCGGTCTGCTTGATGAGCGACGGGCCGCATGAAATGAATAGCACGGAAAAAATGGCCAAAAAAACAAATCGGAATTTCAAAGAGAACCTCTTTCTACGGACGTTGATAGAGTCCATCGGATTATTTATTTTGTGAGTTATTTGTCATCCATCATTGCTAACCGGCTAGTTTTTCTCGAACATGACGGTCAGGCTCGCGATTGTCTCGCCGAAGTCGCTTTCGTACACACGGAAAATCGTCTCGAAATCGTACTTTTCCTTCATTTCGTCCTTGAAGAAATTGACGAAGAATAGGCCGAGCCCCGCCCCGATTTTATCGTCAATTTCGCCGATAAAACCGTCCGCGATCGTATTCAGCTTCATGGATACCTTATCCTTGATATTGGAAAGCCCCATGCTGTCAATCGGGGTATTGTTCTTGACTTCGATCTTAAATATCTTATGGGTGAATTTCCACGAGATTTTCGCCCATTTGCATTTATCGTTGCACATGTGTAGCAGCATATCGCGCTCGTTCCGTATCAACGGGGGCACGTCCTTCGGGTTGGTGGCGAGCTTCTGGCGGACTATGATGTTCTCGAGGTTCGCTTTTTCGCCGTTCGCCGTCAACTCGTGGATAATATTAATCGAGGTCTCGAGTTCCATCCGGTCGATAAAATCGAGGATGGAGTCGTTGAGATAAGTAATCAGCTTCCGGCGCTTCTGGGGCGCGGTCAGTTTCAGTGTGATGCCCTTCGTGTAGGGGAAAAGCTTCGGCACCTTGTCGAGTATGAGCGACGTGTTCTCCGGCTTCATAAAAATTGTGTAGAGCGGAATACTTCCATCGTTGGGCATAGTCAGCATATTTTTGAATTTTATCAAGCCGAGGTTATTAAACATGATTCCGATAGCATCCTGCGAAAACAGGTTGTTCTGCGCTTCCTCGATTACCTCATTCATGGGTATAGACGGTGCTTGAGCCATCGCTTCCTCTTACTGTCGGATAGAATTAAGCGCGATTTCAGTACCATAAATATGATAACCGAGAAACCGCTCAATGGGCACTTCCGCGGAACGAAAACCGTTATGCGGAAGCGCCCAAGAGTATTTTAGCGGAATTACCTGTTTTAGTCAATAATCGGGGATTTTAGTCCCACTTCTTCACGTCCAAAAGCTCGTATATCTTGACGGGCTCTTTTTTACCCTTCACCGCGATATAATCGAGCTCCCTTACGATCACATTATCCTTCACTATTTCGTAGGTCGAATCGCTGATAATGATATTCGTATGGTAGATCTTGTTCGTACCTTCGAGACGGGACGCGAGGTTGACTCCGTCGCCGATAACCGTGTAGTTCTTACGGGTCGACGAGCCCACGTTGCCGACATTCACGACCGCGGTGTTCAGGCCGATACCGATATCGATCGGCTTATCTCCGTGACTCTCGCGGGATACGTTGAATTCGTGCATCGATTCCATCATCTTGATCGCGGCCTGACATCCCCGCATGGCATGGTCGGCCAGTTCGATCGGCGCGCCCCAGAACGCCATCACCGCGTCGCCGATATACTTATCGAGCGTCCCCTGTGTCTGCATCACGATGTCGGTTTGCCCGGTCAGGTACTCGTTGAGGAAGTTGATGAGATATTCAGGCGTCATCCCTTCCGAGATAGACGTAAACCCGCGGATATCGGAGAACATGATCGTGAGTTCCTTCGAGTCGCCGCCGAGTTTCATTTTATCGGGGTGCTGGATCAGGATTTCGACCACTTCGGGGTTCACATAGCTGGAGAACGTGCTCTTGATGAAGCGCTTTTCCTTTTCTTCGGTGAGCAGGAGGAAAATTTCTCCCGCGATCAGCGTAAGGGCGTTGGTGATTAGCGGCACCAGCGTCAGGATTTCGATATTCATGAAAAACAGCGCGAAACCTACGCCGACTGGAATTACGATACCGACTAATCCCGCGGCGATTGTAAAACGGGTGCCGCGCGAGATGAGCATGGCGACTATAGCCGCGAGGATGACGGTATACAGGATATTCAGCCAATGCGGGACTGCGACGATAAAGTCGCGGTTCATCACAGTGCCCAGGGCATACGCGATATGGAGTATCCCGAACATGTTGCCGAGAGGCGACAGCTTGACGTCCTGTACCGCCTTCGCGCCCTTAGCGAACATACCCACTAAGATCACCGAGTTCGCCGATACGCCGCCGTTCATCAGGTCATGGAAGGGCATCATCTTCACGTATTCGGAGTTCTCGGTCGCTTTATAGTTGATCGAGAGGCGGAAACGGTCGTCGACGGGGATGGTGAAATCCATCTTCGTCCCGTTATAGGTCGCGTTTTTAATAGTGATCTGGCCTTTCTTTACAAATATATTGGATACCTGCGAATCGAGCAGTTGTACGACCATTGAAAGAATGATATTCGGGTAGTAAGCGTATTTCTTTTCAAGGTAACCCTCAAGTTCGCCGGCATCATTGGTGGTATAGGTAATTTCGTAATAAGTCTGGCGTATGATGAGCGGGTTCTTGCGGGATAACCCGAACTGGGTATCGATATTCGCGGAACCGCAGAACGAAAGGTTGCTGACGATTTCCGGGAGAATAAGATACGCTTTATCGAAGGTTTGAATCTTTCTCAATTCATCCAGCGATATGTCGAAGTTCTTTTCGGGGTCAATTTCGTATTTTTTCAGAGCCTGCACGTAATTCGACGAGTAATCCATACTTTCGGTGAGGAGTTTGTTGATCTCATGCTCCATCATCGCCTGCTCGTCGACGGCCTTGATTTCGGTTACCGCGCTGTTATCGAGGATGAAGTCTTCGCCGATCGGGCCGGTATAATTCTTGATCGCCTCGTAGAGAGCCTCATCGCTCTGCGGGTCGCCCTTGACGCCGAACAGTACGTCGAAGAAGACGAACCGTTTATTTACGGGGTTCTTCGCGTTCGTCTGGGCGTTCAGGTTGTTCAGGAATTGGGCATGGTACTTCCGGTCGAAGGGCCATTCGCCCAACTGCGAGAGGGTTTCCCCGGTGATACCCGCGATCACGATATTTTTATATACCCCTTCTTTTTCCTGGATATTGACGACCGCGGAACCCTGAGCGGTATGGAAACCGGAGAGGGCTTTCGCGCCGAAACGCCATGTGATGGAGGTTTGTTCGATCGTATGGAACATCGAGTTCAGCGGAAATCTCGAGCTGCCTTCCGTATCGATATAGTAGCTCCCGAGAACGATCAGCAATACGCCCAAACAGAGAAGGAGCATCATAACGGTTTTATTCAGTTTCTTCTTAGCGGGTTTTCCCTCGCCTTCGGCTTGGGCGCTTTTCACTTTTTCGTCAGCCATTCGTAACCCCCTGTTATTGTTGTTTCTGGAGCTTAAATATCACGCCGCCCAACGGAGGGAGGGTCGCGTTCAGGGAATGCGGCTTACCCTGCCATGAGATGGGATCGGTCCAGCGGCCGCCCTCGTTCCCGATATTTCCGCCCCAGTACTGGAACGCATCGGAGTTCAGTACTTCTTTATAGAATCCGTCGTAGAGTACGCCGATCCGGTAATTATGACGCGGGACGGGCGTAAAGTTCAGCGCGACCACTACGAAATCGCCGTTCTTCGCGCGGCGTATAAAAGATAGTACGCTGTTATCCGAGTCATAGAAATCGATCCATTCGAAGCCGGACGGCTCGAAATCGACCTCATAGAGCGCGGGCTCGCTTTTATAGATATGGTTCAGGTCGCGTACGAGTTCCATCAGCTTGCGGTGCGGGTCGTACTGCGCGAGATGCCAGTCGATACTGAACTCGGCCTTCCATTCGTCCCATTGTCCGAAGTCCTGTCCCTGGAACAGGAGCTTTTTACCCGGGTGCGTCCACATATACATATAGAGGAGTCTCGTATTGGCGAATTTCTGCCACATATCGCCGGGCATCTTGTTGATGATCGAGTTTTTACCGTGCACCACCTCGTCATGCGAGAGTACGAGGACGAAGTTTTCGCTGAACGCGTAGATGAGCGAGAACGTCAGCTCGCCCTGGTGGTATCTTCTATGTACCGGCTCCTTCGAAAAATAGCGGAGCGTATCGTTCATCCAGCCCATGTTCCATTTGAACTCGAAGCCGAGGCCGCCCACATAGGTGGGGCGCGATACTCCGCCGAACGCGGTGGATTCTTCCGCGATAGTGGTCACGCCCGGGAAGCGGGCATATACGATTTCGTTCATCTGCTTCATAAACGCGATAGCCTCGAGGTTCTCGCGGCCGCCGTAGATATTCGGGACCCATTCCCCTTCCTTGCGGCTGTAGTCGAGGTAGAGCATCGACGCGACCGCGTCCACGCGGAGACCGTCGATATGGTACTTTTCCAGCCAGAAAATGGCGTTCGACAGCAGGAAGCACTTGACCTCGTTGCGGCCGTAGTTGAATATCTTCGTGCCCCAGTCCATATGCTCGCCCTGACGCGGGTCGGAATGTTCGTACAGCGCGGTGCCGTCGAAGTTGTTCAGGCCGTGGGAGTCCTTCGGAAAGTGCCCGGGAACCCAGTCCACGATCACCCCGATATCATGCTGGTGCATATAATCGACGAAGTTCATAAAGTCCTCGGGGCATCCGAAACGGCTGGTGGGGGCGAAGTAACCGGTCACCTGATAGCCCCATGACCCGTCGAACGGGTGTTCCGCGATAGGCATCAGCTCGATATGGGTGTACCCCATATAGTTGCAGTATTCCGCGAGGTCGTGCGCGAGTTCTTTATAGGTCATATATTCGCTGTTCGCGCCGCGCTTCCATGAGCCGAGATGTACCTCATAGGCGGACATCGGCTCGGAGAGGTTATGCTTCTTCGCGCGCTTCTCCATGAATTCCTTATCGTGCCATTTATACTTGTTGATATCCCAGACTACCGACCCGGTGCGGGGGCGCAGTTCCGCGTAGAACGCGTAGGGGTCGGCCTTCTCGAGCACCTGATTGTGCTGGCTCTTGATGGAAAATTTGTAGACTTCGCCCTCGGCCATGCCGGGGATGAAGATTTCCCAGATACCGCATCCGCCGAGGGTACGCATCTGGTGACGGCGGCCGTCCCATCCGTTAAATCCGCCCACAACCGATACCGCCTTAGCGTTGGGAGCCCAAACCGCGAAGTGCACGCCCTTGATCTTGTTGATAGTCATCACATGGGCGCCGAGCTTCTCGTAGACGGTCTGGTGGGTGCCGCTGCTGAAATAGTACATATCCTGTTCCCCGAGGATGGGCAGGAATGCGTAAGGGTCGTGGTACTTGTGGGTTTCGCCGCTATGGTATTCCACTCTGTATTCGTAATCGAAGACGTTTTTACGGTTTTCAAAAACAACCTCGAAAAAGCCCTCGTCATGGGTTTTATCCATTTCGAACTCTTTTTTCGATTCGGAGTCGATTACCCACACCTTTTTTGCGGCGGGATTAAAATGCCGTATAGCGACTACACTTTTGCCTTCGGATTCAATAGGGTGGATTCCGAGGACATGAAACGGGTCATGGTAGTCGAAATGCACGACACGGTTGAGAATATCCTTCGATACGGTGTGGATCATAAAACCCTCCTCGATTTTCAGAAAAATAGCTAAGTATATCATAAAGCAAAAGTTAAAACTTTCAATATTTTTTATGTTTTTTCAGCGCCCCGGATACGAATATTCTCAATCCCGGTGATTCGTGTAAGTAAGTTGCCTTTTTTTCGGCGGCATTATAAGATTACACGAGGAGGAATATATGAAAAACATAATCGTAGCGGTATCATTGGCGGTTATCATAGTTTTAACCGGCTTGACGGCCTGCGGGAGTAAAGAAAAGACGGATAATCCCGTCCCGAAAGCGGAGATAGCCGCGCCCGCGGTCACCCATATCGGTACCGGGAATTTTTCACTGGCTTGGGTTCTCACCGAAAGTAATATCACGTTTACCCTGAGGGGTAAGACGACCGGTTGGATAGCCCTCATGGTCGACCCTAAGAATAAAATGAAGGACGGCGATATCTATATCGGGTATGTGAAGGACGGCCAAGCCTATATGCAGGACGAGTTCGGCGTACAGCCGTGGAAGCATCAGCCGGATACGGAACTCGGCGGGAAGGATCAGATACTTTCATGCGAGGGGACGGAGAAGGACGGATTCACTGAAATCAAGTTTGTCGTCGACCTGACCTCGCGCGATAAGTTCGATTCGACCTTCGGCCCGGGCGACCATAATCTGGTTTTCGCCGCCGGCCCCGACGACAGTTTTACATCCAAGCATAATCAGCTTGCGATGATCGGGACGAGGTTTCAATAAGTATGAAGAGTAAATATCTGAAATACCTGAACCCCGTTCTGTTTCTCGCGATCCTGATTCAGTTGATCACCATTTCGATTTTTAAGATGCAGGATTTCGGGTGGGTTTCCGCGCCGTCATGGATATCCGATGTGCATGATATTAACGGGACAGTTTTCGCGGGACTGGCGATTGCGCATATCATCCTGAACTGGGGATGGATCAAGAGCACGATACTTGGGATCAAGCCGAAAGCAAAGTAAAGGTTAATATTGAAGCAACATGCCGTCTCCGCGAGGGTTTGATGACGAACTTATAATGTCATTGCGAGGCGTCATGGTGAGCCTGTCGAACCATAGCCGAAGCAATCTATTTTATTATTGTGTATAATGTTATATAGACTGCTTCACCCCGCGCATCGAAAAAGTATACGGCGCGGGGTATCGCAGTGACGGGAAATAGTATAGCTTCCGACTTCGTCAACAAGCCCGCGAGGGGGCGGTTTTTTATTGTTGAGGAGAATTCTTTAAAAGTCCCGGCGCGACATTCCAGTTTTCGTTATCGTCTGTTCTGATGGAAGCTGTTTTTTTATTCAATCGGATTATAAAACCCTGCCTTCGCTGTCCGTCCGGGGCGGTAAAAGAAACGCGTTCCCCGATATTGAAACGCATCATTTGCGAAGTGCTTTTTTCCTGTGAGATGAGTTTCAGGCGTTCTATTACCAACCGATTTAAATATATTAACTCTTTTTCGGATAAACTCTTGATAAACTCTTCAATCCGTGGAATCTCGATTTTATTTTCTTTTCTGTTCATAGTATCCTTCCATAACTATTAAAAATTACTACCGGCGATAAAGGTAATTTAATCATTAATCCTTCTCGGTGCTGATTTGAGGGAGCTTTTTATATCCCTAACTGTTTGCGGATCAGCATGCATAACGTTTCTTTGATCTCGGAGTGGCGCGGAATCGGCGCAATTTTTCCGTTGTTTTCATTTTCGAATATATCGTGCCGGCTCCCGTGACGCTTAATATGGCATCCTTTAGCCGTCAACTCCTTCAGGAACAGGGCTCGTTTCAAGAATCGACCCCGATTTCTTTATGGAATACTTCGCTCTTTAGCTCGATTTCGTTCGAATCCGACATCATTTTATACGCGTCTTTCAGGTTGACTTCTAACTCCTCGACGGTCTTCCCTTGACTGAATATCCCGGGAATCTCTTTCAGCCGCCCGACATACCAACCTTCGTCCATCCAGTATTCCATTGTATAAGTATGAAGCATACTACTACCTCGTCGTTTTTAATATTCTAAACGATTCTCCATAACTGGTCAAATATTTACAAGCTACTTCTAGACTATTAAAATTGATGATATGGGTTCTAGTCAATAAACCCCCGCATCTCGCCGAGAAACCGCACGTCCTCTTCGACGCTCCGTCCGCGGGTGGTCAGGTATCCCCCGGTGAGGAATCCGTTTACTCCCGCGAGCATCAGTAAGCCCTGGAAATCCTTCATCACAGTTTCGCGCCCGGCGGCGAACTTAATAACCGAGTGGGGATTCACGAGCCGGAATATCGCGAACGTTTTTACGGTCTCCATCACTGTGGGGGACGGGGCGTTTTCCAGCGCCGTACCCGCTATCGGGACAAGGACGTTCAACGGGATAATATCCGCACCCGCGTCGCGGAGCGCATATGCGAGTTCCACCCGGTCGTCCATCGTCTCGCCAAGCCCCAGTATTCCCCCGGAGCAGATACGGATACCGTTCCGCTTCAGCAGGCGCAGCGTCTCGAAACGTTCCTCCACAGTATGGGTGGTTGCGACCAGCTCGCCGTACTTGGAGGGGTTGACTTGGAGGTTGTGATTATAATGGCGGATGCCGTGCTCGGCGAGCAGGCGGGCGGTCGCGCCGGATAGGACGCCCATCGACGCGCCGACGTCGAGCGACGGGTAGCGCGCGTGAATTTTATCGGCGGCGGCAAGCACATCGCGGAAATCATCGTCAGCCTCAGTAGCGCCGTATCCCGACGTGACGATGCCGAAACAGTCCGCTCCGTTGGAATAAGCCTTTCCCGCGGCGGTCAGGATATCGTTCGGGGACATGAGCGGATAGGATTCGATTCCCGTACCGGCGTGTAGCGATTGGGCGCAGTAACGGCAATCCTCGGGACAGTTCCCGGACTTGGCGTTTAATATCGTGCAGATATGGATGCCGGGCGAATATTTCAGACGCACCTTATGGGCGAGGGCGATCAGGTCGGGGATATCGTGTCCGCGAAGCCCCGCGAGTTCCATCGCAAGTCCCTTATCGAGCGGTTTCCCCTCCAGCACAAATGTTGCTTTCTCAATCAGGCTATGGATATTTCGCATAATGTATACCTGTTATTAAATATAGTTTACATAATTATAGTGCCCCGGCGAAAAAACGTCAAACAATTCTTGAGAAAAACGGGCGATGGGTGCATATTATACCAGTTATGAAATAGTTCTATTTTTAATCGGTGGCCAGTCCGCGATTCTTGGAATTATTTTTAAGGATTATTTATAATAGTTCCAGAAAGACGTGCAAATAGTAGGAGGGAAAATGTCATCCGGCGTTCGTGAAGTCATCGAAGAATTCGAGCAGCTCTCGGAATCAGATAAAGAGTATGTCGCGGAAATTATTCAGAAGCAGATGAATGATCTGAAACGGGAGGAAATTTTTAACCGCTCGTTGGAAGCGCGTTCTAATATGGAAAAGGAACATTCTTCAATCGGGACTGCCGGCGAATTGCTACAGGATTTGGAAAAATGATCCAATTCATCTGGGATTCGGCGTTTAAGCGAAGATATAAGAAGGTAATTGAAACGCACCCTGAATGGAAAGATCGGTTTACGGAATCAGTCATATTATTTTCAGAAAATCCCTATCATAAGAAACTAAAAACCCATAAACTCTCCGGTAAATTAAAAGGCCTCTGGGCATTCAGCGTCGACTATGACTGCAGGGTAGTTTTTGAGTTTATTAAGGAAGATACCGTTCTGCTTATCGATATCGGTTCCCATGACGACGTCTATTAAATCCCCCCGCCGCTTATCATATAAGTGCGGTTCCGTCTCAAATTCTTGAGAAAAACGGGCGATGGGTGCATATTATATCCGGCAGGAGGCACGCCGTGAAAAAATACCTTCCTTCTATAATAACATTCCTCATCGCCGCGTACGTGGTTCCGTCAACCGCTCAAAGCGGTATCGTCCCCGCGATGAAGGGGCTTGAGACGGCATATCCGTCGCTACCCGCGCAGACGGCGATCCTTTCGGGGAATAATGTCCCCGGCGCCGATTTCCAGAAGGCGTTTATCAGCCTCAAGAAATATATCGCCGGTTCCGATCCCGACGTGCTTCACGGGTGGAAACTGGTGCTGCAGGAGGAGTATTTCCTGAAATGCAGCGCTCCGGCGGCGAACGGGATAAAGATCGACGGGAAGGATACGGAGTGGGGGGACGGCGGGTTTGCCGTGAACGACAGCCCCACAAATAACCCGTCGAAAAATCCCGCGCTCGATATTATAGGCGCGAGTTTCGTTTTCGACGGGGATACCCTTTACGGGGTCTACCGCACGGCAAAGAAACCCGCCAATCCGGGATGGTATCTCGTTCTGATCGACTATACCGGCGACGGGTACTGCGATTTTCAGGTCGGGACGGGATGGAACGCACAGGGTGTTCCGGCGATGTGGATGAACGATCTGATCGCGAAGAAAAATTCCCTTCCCGTGAAGGCGGAATTCGCGGCGGGCGATGTGTTCGAGTTCTCCCTGAAATTATCCCAGTTCGGGCTGCCGGCGTCGAAATATAAACCGAACATCCTGATATGGGCGCAGAGTTCCGATACGGCGTTCAAGGTTGTCGAAAGCTGCGGGCCCGCGACGGTGATGCACCGGATGGAAAACTCCGCGCTCGCGTTGTATCTCGCCCTGCTCGCGCGGGACTGCTACCGGCCGGGCGACAGTATCACCGCCGCAATCGCGCTCGCGAATAGTCTGGTCTATTCCCTGGCGGATGACGAGGTGAAAAAGGCCATCGCGGACGACGCGGTCAAGCAGTACCAATTCTACCGGAAAATCGTCGATTGGCAGGATAGCTGGAAATGCCCCTACGCGCTCGAAAAAGCGTCCCTCGTGCCGAAGATTTTCTGGGCCGACCGCGCCCGATATTCCCACTATTATTTTACCGACGCGATGTACCGGATGAAACTGGACAAGATGAATATGGACATCTACCGCGAGTTTGTCGACCGTATCGATGTGCTGGATAAAATCCATAATATTATCGTTGATAACGGCCTTGCGGTAATAGCTATGGAAGTGACCGCCCGTAACCTCGAGGACTGGGTGCACGCCCACCGGATGTACCTCAGCAGTATCGAGAATATGGATACCTTCTACGCCGATAACGTGGCATGGAAGGAGCAGTGGGAGAACGCCCACAAATTATATAAGGAAGGAAAGTACTATGTGGAGTACTTCGGCAAGAAGTACCGTTGGGACGATTTCCGCTGGATCAACTACCAGTACAATCACCTAGTGAAGGACGGGTGTTTTATCGGCGACTGCGGGGATACGACGGTCGCGCAGATGGCGTTTTACCGCGCCTCGGGAATAGCTCCCGCCTCGTTCCAGCATACCGACCCCTACGGTACCGCGCTCGCCTCGCATAACTATCCCGCGCATTACGACCCCAACCTCAAGCGGTGGTATGTCTATCAAATCCCGCGTTTCTACTCCGGCGGGAAAGAGAAACCCGATATGCCGCTTGTGTTCTATTTTAACAAGCCCTACTGGCACCCGTGGAAAAGCGCCGATAACTGGATAAATATTAAAAAAGGCAATGCGAATTATGCCTTTTCCTATTTCTACCCCGGCGAGCAGGTCAATTCCTATGCCTACGCGAATTTTATGACAATGGGGATGTCCGAATCGCTCTTGGAGTTTTTATTCTTCTCGAATATTACCCTGCGGGAAGGGACGATTTTCAATAAAGATACCGCTCCGAAGAAGATCGCCGATACCGACGGAGACGGACTTCCCGATACGCTCGAGAAGGACTATAGTACCGACGCGAAGAAGTGGGACTCCGACGGCGACGGGTATTCCGATTATTGGGAGATTACCCACGCGCTCAACCCTATGAAAAAGACCCTGCCCTCACAGTTGCCGGGAGTTCCGCTCGCGGTGGACGGATTCCTCGGGGACTGGAACGCCGTGCAAGGAAAAATTTATGTAATCGATCCGCCGTCCGATTCCACTGTCAAGCAGAATGTTTACGATATCTCGAATTTCAATGTTTACTCCGATAGTCAAAACATCTACCTCGGCGCGGGGTTCTACGGAAATCCCGCCGGGAATAAATCGTACAACCTCGAGTTCTGGATCAATTTCCCCGGGATGACTCCCGCGACCTACTGGTACGGCGGGGGCTATATGTCGGTATGGGGTACGCATAACCTGCTCCGAAGCGCGATCTCAGTTTTAACCCCCGATGGAAAATGGACGAACCTTATCTGCTCGATCGGCAACGATTACATTATCACCGGGAACGCGCTCGAAGCGGCGCTCCCGGTGAAGGTTATCGGCAATCCCGTATGGGCGGATATCACGTTCCTGGTCAATTCCGGCCCCGAGGGGAAAGAGGTGGACGGCTCCGATTCGACTGAACGGATTATCTATCAGCTCCAGCCGGACGCGGACGGGGACAACCTTTCCGACAGCGTCGAGAAGGCCATCGGTACCGATCTGTCGAAATGGGACACGGACGGCGATATGGTCTCCGATTTCTGGGAATGGCGGCACGGTTCCGACCCGTTATCGGCGGGCAGTCCCGGGTTGAAGGGTAAGATCGCGCTCGACGGGTTTTCCGCCGATATCGCGGCGTTTCCCGGCGCGGTGAGTGTCGCCGACCCGCAGGGCGACCCGGTGACTCAGGAGAATATGTATGACATCTCTACGATTGCCGCCGCAGTATCGGGGGATACCCTTTATATCGGGGTGAAATTCTATAATAACCCGCTCGGGAACCTCGGCAAGAATCATTGCCTGTGGATTACGGCCGACGGCGGGCGGGAGTACTGGATCGGCGGGGGGTGGAATACGATGGGCGGAATAGACTATAATCAGCCGTTACTCCTGCGCGCGAAAAAGGGCGAGCAGTGGACGGATATTCCCGATACCAAGGGCGCGGAAATCGCGATCAAGCAGGACGTCGAGTTCGCGATACCGCTGAAGTATATCGGGAATCCCAAGACGATATCGTTTATATATTACGTGACGTTCGGCCCGGAGGACAAGGAGACATACGGCGCGGATCAGTCGGAATTAATCAAGGTAAAATGAAAATTGCGCAAACTGCGGGAATGGTTTTTATGGAAAAATGGGGGTGTCTTAAAATCCTATATTTGAGAAGGTTTGTCGTTGCGAACCCCGCGCTGTAATATATTTTCGATGCGAGGGGTGAAGCAATCCATCATATTAACTGATAAATAAAACAGACTGCTTCTACCGCGCTTCAAAAAATTTTGTAGCGCGGCATCGCGGTGACAGACTTTTCCGCCATTTGTTTCCTTTGAAACAGAGTCTTTTTTTCGCCGAACAATCCCGCGCCTGCGGGAGATTGTTTTTGGGTACATATTGTATTATCGAAGGAGGACGCAATGAAGAGTATTCTTATTCGCGCGGCAGCGCTGGGGTTGTTTTTATTTTCCGGAAATGTTCTTTTCGCGACGCCGGTCAAAATATCGCCGGAATCGCAGAAGCAATTAAAAAAACTCGAAGCGAAGTATCCGACCATCTACGCGCAGGTAAATACGGGCGCGGAGAACGATCTCCTCGGTATCGATTACGATAACGCGTTATACAATCTTTCAGGTTACCTCGCGGACACCGGGGCGGATATCCGTCAGGGTATGGATATGATTCTTCAGGCGTCGTTCTACCAGAGCAAGACGTCTCCCCCGGCGGATCAGGTAACAATCGACGGCGACGCTTCGGAATGGGCGGGGGCCGGATGGGATAAACTCGACGAGAAGGGCGATAACCCCGGTAAGAATCCCGCTCTCGATATTGTCCGTGCGAGCGCGGTCATCCATGACGGGATACTCTATGGGGTCATTGAAACGGCGAAAAAGCCCACATTCCCCAACCGTTTTGTGGTGTATCTCGATACGACGGCGGACGGGTATTACGATTACCAGTTCATCGCAGGATGGGAAAAA
Organism: Brevinematales bacterium; assembly: GCA_013177895.1. GTDB lineage: Bacteria > Spirochaetota > Brevinematia > Brevinematales > GWF1-51-8 > GWF1-51-8. The sequence goes on from JABLXV010000006.1 coordinate 49,018, forward strand.
GACGGCACGAAAGTTTCATGGATGAACGATTTTGTAAAGAAGGTATCCGGTTTCCCGTTTGAGGCCGATGTCTTCTGCGGGAATGTCTTCGAGTACGCAATCCCGCTGGACCAGATCAGTACAAAATTAAAAGATATGCCTGAAATGATAAATATAGGCGTACAGACGGCGGACAAGGATTTTAAGTATACCGAGGGGCTTGACCTTATCCCCGTTTGCCGGGTGATGGAGAACCTGCCGTTAACCATGCTTCTCTACCTCATGGATAAAGGCGTCGCGCCCGAAGGGGACAGTATCCCCGAGGCGCTTTCGCTTGCGAACGGATTCCTTTACTCGGTTTCGGATAAAACCGTCCGCGGGATGATAGCCAAGGATTTGGTGAAACAGTACGAACTCTATAAAAAAATCTGCGAATGGCAGGAAGGGTGGGGATGCCCCTACCCGCTGGAGAAACTGCCCGTCATCCCGAAAATATTCTGGGCAGACCGTTCGCGTTATTCCGACTCTGCAATTTACGATGCCATGCGGATATTCAAGGTGAAGTCCGTTACCAAGGAAATCTACAACGAGTTTGTCGATAAAATAGGCATACTCGAAGCGATTCACGGGCTTGTTGTGAAAAACAATCTGGCAAAAAAGGATATATCGATTACCGCGGGGGTGTTGGACGAATGGGTACACCGTTACCGGCTATACCTCAGCAGTATGGAAAACCTCGAGATGTTCAACAAGTGGGGATGGTACACGGATGAAATGCTCGCCAAAGCGAAAAAGATGAAGAACGAGGGGAAGTATTTCCAGAATTACTTCGGACGGGAACACCGTTGGGACGATTTTGCATGGCTGAATTACCAGTATGGCCATTTTATCAAGGACGGGTGTTTTATCGGCGACTGCGGGAGCACGACGGTCGTCCAGATGGGGGTATACCGGATGGCGGGAATTGCGCCGGTCTCTTTCCAGATGATCGATCTATCCGATTATGCCGTCTACACGCATAACTTTCCCGGCTACTTCGACCCCGCGCTCAACCGGTGGTGTTTCTATCAGGTGCCGAATCCCATCGGGCCCGGCGGGAAGTATATGGGCGATAATGCGATCGTTCTGCATTTTAACAAGCCGTTTCCGCATCCGTGGCTATATTACGGAAACTATCAGAATATAAAGGTAGGAAAGAAAGAAGTCTGCGCCTACTTATACTATCCAGGGGAAATGACGGTGGTTCAGAAGATGATTAATTTCCTGAAAACGGGTCTCCCGGCTAAGAAAATGGATACTATTTTTATGACGAATATCACGCTGGTAAAAGGGTTATTATTCGATAAAACCTCCGCGCCGGATAAGCTGACCGATTCCGATAACGACGGCCTGTACGATATAGTGGAAAACGATATCGGGCTGAATGCCGCCGGTTGGGATTCCGACGGCGACGGGTATTCCGATTTATGGGAGCTTCATAACGGGCAAAATCCGCTCAAGACGGACGCATGGGGCACGGTCGCGGTCGACGGATTTATCGGAGAGTGGAAAGGGTCGGATGGCGTAACGGTGGTGAAAGACCCTCAGGGCGACTCGACGGTAAAAGTAAATGTTTTCGATATAGCCGCCTTTTATGTTCTTCCCAAGGACGAAAAAATCTATCTGGGATGCGAGTTCTTCGGCGAACCGGCGAAAAGCAGTCTCAAGGTTTTCGGGTTCTGGATCGACGCGCCGGGACGGTTCCCGGTCTCCTACTGGTTCGGGGTATACGACAAGGAGTGGGGTTCGTATACCGCGATGGCCGGGAATATGGAAGTCAATTACCAGCCTGAAAAATGGAGCAATCTTAATTCAGTATTGGACGAGCATTATGTGATCGGCAAGGATATAGAAGCGGCGCTTCCGATGGCGTATATTTACTATCCGGTCTGGTTATCGGTGAAAGTGATACTGACATCCGGCCCGAAGGGTAATGAAGTGAGAGGATCGGACGAGGCGGATCGTGTGTACATCAAGATTGCTGAGGACGGCGATAACGACAGTCTTTCCGACGAGTTCGAGATAAAAATCGGCGCCGATCCCGCGAAGTGGGATACCGACGGCGACCTGATATCGGATAACTGGGAGTACTGGCACGGGTACGACCCGTTATCGGCGAAAAGCCCCGCGTTGAAGAATCAGGCCGCGCTCGACGGATTTGCCGACGACATCGAGAAACTCCCCGGAGCGGCGATCGGGAACGATCCCAAGGGCGACACGCTCCTGCAGGATAACGGTTACGATATCGCGTCGATCGCCGCCGCGAAGGCGGGCGGGAATTTATACATCGGGGTGAAATTCCACGGCGATAACACTTATAAGTCGTGCGTGCATTATGCGTTGGAGATAACCGCCGACGGGTCGCGGCAGTATTGGGTGGGTTCGGGATGGGATACGATGGCCGGGCCGGATATCTACCAGAGTCTGTGGATTACCAAGAAATCAGGGAAAAGCGGGGATTGGCCGGCTATTCCGAAAATGGACGGCGCATGGCTGTATGCCAAACGCGACGCGGAATTTGTCATACCGCTGGCCTATCTGGGTAATCCTAAAACGATTACTGTGAAGGCGGCGGTGACAATAAAAACCAAGGAAAATGATAATCAATGGAATGACGATTCCGGGGAGCTGAAATTATAAAAAAAGACTCAAGTTCCTGAAAACACGAAACCGATAATCGAGAGACCGAAATACCAAGGAGGGTAAATTCATGGTAGGGAGTATCGGAAGCCCGGTCAATCCGGCGCAAATGATCGCGAAATCTGTACAGAACATGGACGAGCTGTCACAGAAAATTATCGACGCTATTCAGGGAATGAGCACCAAATTTGTGAAGGTCTCCGCCGAACTACAGGTAGGGGCTATGATGGACGAGACTACCGGAAATGCCGTAGATATGTTCGTTTAATGATTGAGCGATGCGATTTCAAAGGGGCCGCTCCCGGAAGGGGGCGGTTATTTTTATGCAGGGGTATTCGAGACCCTAAACCCCGTTGATATGCTCGGATTCACCGATTTTGCGTATCTCGGTATAAAGCCCGTTCAGCATATCCATATTCGATGTGACGAAGTTGTTCACACTTTCCGCTTCCGACATCATCGCTCCGAACGATTCCCCGATATTGGAAATGAGCCCGACTATCTCGTCGGATAACTGGGTCACCTTGCCGATACCCTCGTTACTCACGGCGATCATCAATTGAGATTCTTCCATAGCCTGATCCACACCCACCGAGGACTGCATGATCTCGGTAACCGCGGTCAGAATATCTCCCGCGTTGACCGACATCTGCTCGACGCCGACTATGACTTCCTCGATCAGGGTAATCACCCCTTTAATCTCGGTATTGATTTTCTGGAACGATTCCCCGGTGCCCGAGGAAATCTCGACCGTCGTTTTTATCTCTTCGATATTTTTCTTTAAATTTTCGGTGATGCTCTTCGAATTGCGGGTAGTTTCTTCGGCGAGTTTCCGTATTTCACCCGCGACCACCGCGAAACCCTTTCCGCTCTCCCCGGCATGCGACGCTTCGATCGACGCGTTAAGGGCGAGCATATTCGTCCGGCTCGCGACATCGGTGATCATATCCGCGATCCCGAGCATCCCGGCGGTCGATTGGGAGATCCCTTTGATCGACTCCACCCCTTTGCCGATTTTCTGTTCCCCCTCGTGCGCGCTGTCGACAAGGTTGTTTATTGAAGAACGTTTCGCTTTAGCGTTCTCCGCGAGACTCCTGATAGCGGTGACTATTTCCTCGATCGAGGAACTGACATGCCCGACCAGTTCGGAGTACTTGCCCACCGTTTCCTTCACTATCCCTGACGACCTGACGACATTCGAATTCGCCTCCGAGGAAGAGTGCACTGATGTATAAAGTTGTTCGATACCGTTCGTCATATTTTCCAGATGCGAGGAAAACTCGTGAATTTTATTGATCGTGGATTCGGACGTCTCCGAAAGAATCCTGCTGTTTTCCAGTGTTTTTTCCTGCGCGTTCTTCAGGATAAGATCGACCTTCTCGAAACGGCGCTTATTGATGATAGCACGGTCTTCCGCCTCGCGAACCAATTCCTTCTGAAGCGATAAAGTGATGGCGCCGAAAACTCCCCCGACTATCACCATCACGAGCGATGTCGCGATGGACTGGATATCGATAGTGAGGATCGTATAGTTCTGCTGGACATAGCTGTCGAGAAAATATATCGCCAGTATCGCGGCAACGTTCAGTACGGTAACGATGATCGGCTGAAACCGGTGGTATCCGACTAGGATTGTGGTGGTGAGGAGGAATAATCCGAGTGTGGCGAAAACATAGGTCTCGTACGAACCCACATACTGGTCGAACTTGATCGCCATGAACATGATAATAAACAGTACGAACAGGAACATATTGACGGCGATTTTATACTTCCCGAATCGGATGAGGATCATGGTAACGTCGCAGAACGCGAAAAACACCACGAGAAGGATACCGACTACGACCGCCCCCGTGATGAACATAGTCGTACCCAGAATCACCGCGAAAGCAGCCAGCACGAGGTTAGTGATAAGGAGAATACGGACTTTTTTCCGTATCTCGAGTTTCTCGCCGGAATAACCGGATAAAAAATAATCGAAGAACCGTTTCATAAATTGCTCCCGATAAATCATATAGGTATGAGATAAATATCGCAAGTTTTTTTAATTGGATACACAGTATACTCTCTGTTTAAAGATAACCAATGGCACTCGGAGATTTGACATTTTTTAGGTTATTTTTTATATTTATAAGCGAATAAAAGGCGATGGAGTTCGCCTAAAATTGCCGTTTTTAAACCCTTCCCGGCTGATAACTCCTACTTATTAAGGTTTCTGCGTTAATAATTAGGAGCTACGATGGAAAAACATAACCTATTCTATGAATTATTAGAATCCCTTCAAAAACATCAATGTTCTGCGTGTTTCTATATGCAAAATTCTATTTCAAGATACTTCGATAATATTTTATACGAAAGCGTCATGGATTCTGGATTTATTGCAAACTTTAGAAAAAATGAGGGTTTTTGTAATGATCATGCATATAAATTTCTAAGCTATAAGGATGGATTGGCGACCGCCAGACTTTATTATTATCTTTCACAGGATATCAATATCAATTTAAAAAAGGAAAACCGGATCGGTTACGGATTTAGAAAACATTACGGATGCCAAATCTGCGATTTTATTCAATCTACGGAAGAGATTATTATCGATGCGATCGGAGAATATCTTTTCGAACCGGAATATGAAAACGCTTTTAAAAGTTCATACTGTTTATGTTATCCTCACTACATGAGATTAATAAAGGCATCAAAACGAAAACTACCGAAATGGCTGATTGATTTTCATAACTTAAAATTTGATGAGATAACAGAAAAACTTAAATCTTATCTGGATTTCCAAAATTTCTCATTAGGGGATAAGCGCCCGCAATTGACATACGAGGAACAATTGATTTATCAGGAAGCTGTCAGGTTTTTTTCTGGTTATGAAGGAATGAAAACAAAATAAAACAAAGGCGGCTATTATGAAAATAATTGTAATCCTAATTGGAAGCGGTACCGGAAGTATCGGAAGTTTTATCAGTCAGGGCGTAAAAGTCTCAAAGGGTTAGTTTGACATTTTCGATATTTACAAATATCCTATAAGCCCTGAAAATAATTGTATTGGAGGAATATATGTCCCCTGAAATCGATGTAGTCATAGCAAGGCAAATAATTGACTCTCGCGGAAACCCCACTATCGAAGTGGATGTTATCCTGGAAGACGGAAGTTTCGGCCGCGCGGCTGTCCCTAGCGGCGCGTCTACCGGAGAACGCGAGGCTGTCGAGCTTCGTGACGGCGACAAGAAGATCTATATGGGAAAGGGCGTCCAGAAAGCGGTAAAAAATGTCAACGAGACCATCGCGGAAGCGGTCGTCGGGCTTGACGCGCTCGATCAGGTCGAGGTAGACCGTGTCATGATCGAACTCGACGGCACCCCCACTAAGAGTAAGCTCGGCGCGAACGCCATCCTCGGCGTATCCCTCGCGACCGCGCACGCCGCGGCGAACTTCCTCGGTATCCCGCTCTATCGTTATATCGGCGGTACCAACGCTAAGGTGCTGCCCGTCCCTATGGCGAACGTCATCAACGGCGGCGCGCATGCGGACAATAAGGTCGATTTTCAGGAATTCATGATCATGCCGGTCGGCGCTCCCTGCTTCAGCGAGGCGATCCGTTACCTCTCCGAAACATTCCATACGCTCAAGAAAGTCCTGAAAGATAAAAAGTACAATACCTCGGTCGGCGACGAGGGCGGGTTCGCCCCCGATCTCCAGTCCAACGAAGAGGCGTTAAAGTGCCTGGTCGAAGCGATCGAGAAAGCCGGATACAAGCCCGGCGACGATATCGCTATCGCATGCGACCCCGCGACCTCCGAGCTCTGGAACCATGCCGCCGAGGATGGAAAGAAGGGCTATAAATTCTGGAAATCCACCGGAGAGATTATGACCTCCGCGCAGATGGTCGACTACTGGGCGGATATGGTGTCTAAGTACCCCATCGTGTCGCTCGAGGACGGATGCGCCGAGAACGACTGGGAAGGCTGGAAGATGATGACCGACAAGCTCGGCAAGAAAATCCAGATCATGGGCGACGACCTGTTTGTTACTAACACCGAATGGCTGAAGAAGGGTATCACCGAGGGTATCGCGAACTCGATCCTCATCAAGGTAAACCAGATCGGTACATTGACTGAAACTCTCGACGCTATCGAGATGGCGAAGCAGGCGAACTACACTGCGGTCGTATCGCACAGAAGCGGCGAGACCGAGGACGCGACCATCGCGGATATATCGGTAGCCACCAACGCCGGGCAGATCAAGACCGGTTCGTTATCCCGCAGCGACCGTATCGCGAAATACAACCAGCTTCTCCGTATCGAGGAGGAACTCGGGGATTACGCGGTCTACAAGGGTAAAGACACCTTCTATAATTTGGGCAAAGTTTACAGAGCGTAAGCAGGACTTAATGATATGCCCCGTCGTAATGGCGGGGCTTTTTTTATGATCGATAGGCTACCCGATGAAAGCGCCGGTCACTGAGCGAAGTCGAAGCGCCGTCTATCAGTTTTGTCAGAATTTTATTTCCCCTTCCTTCATTCCGCCGTCCTTCGTGAGAATCTCCACCTTGCCGGGGTAGAGAAAATAGTAGAACTTTCCGCCCTTTTCGGACGCGATATCCAGCGGGGACGCGGGGATGCCTACGATATTCCGGTTCGCGCACTCCGCGTAGATAAATACCCGTTCCGCGCCGTACACTAGGAGGCTGTTATCTCCGGCGAGGATTTCCATCCGCAGGACCGGGAACGGCGGCGCGTCGATAAACTCGTTTGCCTTACTGAAAATGTTATACACGAAAATGCGGTCGTTACGGTCGGTATAGAAGATATACGGCGAGGCCGGGTGGATAATCCACATCACCGCTTCGGGAAGTACCGCGGATACCCGGAGAGGGGATACCCCGATAGCGTCCGTCTCGTAAATGGTCAGCTGACCGTCCTTCGTCCCGATGAGGAACCTCGACCCCCAGATGCGGACATCGTTCATGCCGCCCGGGATTTTGAGGCTGTTCTGCGGGATAAAGTCCTTGTAGTAGCGCAGACGGTCTCCGTCGCTGGAGTAGACGATTCCGGAGTCTGTGCAGAGACTCGTCCCCTCGCCGAACTGAGTCCATTTCAATCCCGCGGCAGTCAGTTCGATCTTCCAGAGCTTGCCGCCCTGTACGCCGATGAGGATATTGCTCGCATAGACGATAGGGTCGTTCAGCCCGGCGTTGGTGAAAAAGTTCGTGCCCATATAGCCGGCGTAAAGAGTCTTGCCGTCGTAGGCGATCACCGTGCCGTTAGTGCCGGGGGTCTCGATAAACGGGGCGCTTTTACCGCCGCCCGAACAGGATACGGTGAGGAAAATAACTGACATGAAAATAAATAGAACGCGCATTGATTTACTCCCGGTATATTCTATCCTAACCCGCCGAATAAAACAAAAAAGGGCAGGGTGAGGATCCCTGCCCTTTCGGGTATTGAGAAGGACTATTTGAACTTTAGGGTAATGCTACAAATTCGACCCAGTTGTCGTTGTACTTACATTTTGTAATGTAGCCTTTTTTACCCCAGTGGTTTATGGTCGTATAGGGAGTGCCAGCCTGAGCGCGGTTGCTTTCCCACCATTCGCTCGTGCGTTCGCGCATAAATGCTTTGAATTCGAACCAGGCGCCCTTGACGCCGTTCATCTTAACATCGAATTTCCACCAGTGCAGGCCCATCGTGTTCTCGGGATCCTCGCCGAAACCGTCGACCGCGTAGGTCTTTTTGGTACCCCATGAGGCGGGCCATACGTTACAGGTCCAATCGAGAGCCGATTCGGTGCCCCAGTCGAGGGAAACATCGTTCGCCTTGATGGCGGCGGTGGTCGTATTCTTGGTATTCAGGTAAGTGATCGGTTCAGCCATCGAGGGATAGACCGAGGGTACGAGACCCGCGTCATGTCCGCCCTTGATGAAGATGTCCTGACCGGGAATGGTTTCTTTGAACATGAATACTACGGTGCGGATCGCGCCGGTAGGAGGAGGAGTGGCGCTCTTCGTCCATACGGCATAACCGGTACCTGTAGCGGCGAGAGTCCATCCGGTGCCGGGATCCCAGCTGCCGTTGCCTATCTTCATCGCGACTTTGCCGTCTATGATCGCGGCGTATTTCGAGGAGTCGGCGGCCTGGATGCTCACTACGCTCGTCGAGGTGATGCCGTTGTTCTTGCGGATCGAGATGAGGGTCTTGATCGCGTCATGCAGACCCCAATCGTAGAAATGTACCCAATAGACGCAGGGGATACCGGGGTGTGTCAGGATATAAGCATAACCCCACATAACCTTATCCGAGGGGAAGGGCCAGAGGTTCTGTCCGCCGGGGGTGCTGGGGCCGGTGTCATGGTTGTCGATAAAGGTAACCGCTTTGGCGGGCCACCATCCGATCAAGCCGGAAGGTTTGCCTTCGGAGTCTTTCAGGCGCCAGAACTCGCTGTTCCCGCAGGCCTGACCGAGGATACCCTTAGTGGTGAAGTCGAACGCGCCGGAAGTCCCGCCGGTCGAATTGATCCAGTTGCATAACGCCTGACGGCTGGGGTTGGGATTATTGATATCGAGGTCGGCCCAGTACTCGCCAACTGAAATATAAGGAGCGGTAGCGTTGTTGTACATCTGGTTGTAGTAACCGCTGTACCCGCGGACAAAGTCGTAACGCCATCCGTCGTAACCGATATAAGATTTCAACCAGTTCATCCAATCCTTGATGCTGGTCTGAACATAGGCTTTGGTATGGTCGATGTCGCGGGCCGCGGCGTAAGCCTCGCCGGTATCATAATTACCGGTAGCCCCCGGCCATTCGTCGCCCTTACATACTGAATCCGCGCCCCAAACGGGATCGGTGAAATCCGCCCAGTTGAGGGTGCCGCAACGGTGGTTGATGACCATATCGGCGACCGCTTTGATGCCTACGAGATGCAGAGCGCCGATAGCGGATTTTAGCTGGGCTTCGGTACCGTACTTGGAAGACTGGATATACAGACGGGTAGGAAGATATCCTTCGTCGCTAGCCGCCGCTGAGGAAGGGGGAAACCAGACGATAGAAATACCCGAAGCGGAAAGATCGCCCGCTTTGGATTGAACTGTCGTCCACCACGTATTGGCTTGGTGAGATTCCCAGTGGAAACCCTGGATCATAACATCCTGAGAGGCGCCGTCGAGAACCGCGGCATAGGACGCGGAGAATACGGCCAGAAAGAGGGATAGGAAAATCCCGGCAAAAGCGAACTTTTTCATATAATCCTCCATTACTAAATTAATACGGGGTAACCTGAATTAAATTTTTCATTTGTTGAAAATAAACTGATAGCGCTTACATATAATATACATCAAGAATCGTGCCAAGCCAAAGAAAAAATAATTGCTTATCGGGCAATAAGATAGATTCGGGCAATTCACGGGGAAAACCCGGAATCTCACAATTCATAGGCGCGATGCACTTTGTATTATGTAGCGAAATGCACTGTACTTTTATTGAAGGATATTAATGGCGGTTTTACCGGGAATCAGGTGAAAATATAAAAAAAAGACCCCGCCGAAAGAGCGTGTTGACGAAGTCGGATTTTTATTCTTTTCTGTCACTGCGAGTCCCCAAGGGGGACGAAGCAGTCTGTTTTATTTTATAACCAATAATAAAATAGATTGCTTCGGCTATGGTTCGGCAAGCTCACCATGACGCCTCGCAATGACAAAAACAGTTCGTCAACACGCCCCGAAAGCGGGGCCTTAACTGATTTATCGAATTACTGCTGAATCACTTTTATCCCGATCTGCCCTTGAGCAGGGGGGGCATTGTGATAAGGCTCGAAACTGATATAGATTTTTTCTGTTTTCTGCGCGGTGATCAGGTTGATATTGAGATAGCCCGAGTCCGCCATATACATATAACGAATTCCGCTCGCTCCCCATGCGGAGGCATCCGTATCCCCGGAGTAAGTACCCGTTCCCTGGTATGCGTCGTCCCACCAGACCCGGTAGGTGACACCCGCCACGGCGTTGAAGGAGTACCATGCGAAATTATCGCATATTAATAGGGGTTCGTACAACGTGTTCAGCGTCAGGGGTGTTACGAGGGGAACATGCAAATAATTAATGAGCGATGAAAAATTGGTTTTCCCGTCCGAGGTGATCATCATGACATACAGGTCGTCCCCGTTGGTGGCGGTGGGAATATCGATAGACCAGTTCGCCGAGGGGGAAATAGTCCACTGGTTAGTCGTAATATCCGAGAAAAGCGTCAATGATACTAGGGTGGCGGGAGCGTCGATATGGCATTCCCCGGAAACAGTCAGGGAACCGCTCTCGACTATAAAAGGCGAAGAGAGGGTAACCGAATGGACGCCGGACGTCCTGACCAGACTGATCGAGTTTGTCGCGGAGGAGTTACCGACAAAATCCGCCCCATAATATAAAATCGTATGCGGCCCCGTGGCGGTCAATTCCGCGTTGAATGACCAAGTATTACCTATCAGGGTTGCATTCTGAAAACCGCCGCCGTCGATTTTGATATAAATCTTATCGACACCAACAATCATATCCGTAGCCTGCCCGTTCAACGAGGCGATCTCGCCGACAGGCTGATTATTGGTGTGGGAGTCAAGAGTTACCACCGGTGTAACCGTATCGATCATTAAGCCCTGATGTATCTCGTTCGTCGTCCCGTTATTACCTGCAGCTGTAATAGTATATGCCGCAGAAATCAAAGAACCTTGGGGCAGCGGGAAGTCGAACCACCATGTCCCTCCGCTGATATTAGCAGTATTGGTAATAGATCCATCATTGATAAGTACCGCTGAGATGGCGGCAGGCGCGCCGATAGATACTGTCCCGCTGAGGTGAACAGTCAATCCGCCGATAAAGGCGCCGTCGTATAAATCCGCGGGGGTGGGGGTAATACAGGTAACCGCGGGAACATTGGAGCAGTAAAATCCCCGTATGTTTGTCGCCGAGTAATTACCCGCGTCGTCTACGCCATAACAGTAGAAGGTGTTCGATCCGGTAACTCCCGTAAAACTATTTGTAAAATAAGGAGTACCGTATGCCACATAGTAGTTACATGCTATATAAGAACCGGAGTTTAACTTCATGTACACCTTCCCGGCTTTCAAGGAAAAGGAGTCGTTATATTGGACAATGGCTGTAAATTTTATCGGATTGATACCGGCCGCTGATGGAGAATCGATATTAAGGCCGGGTTTTGTACAATCGTACTCGAAGGCTACTACGGATGATAAATTGGTAGTCCCGTCGCTCAGGATCAGCGCCGCAACAAGGTAATGTATTCCCTCGGAGGTTACAATGATATTGGTCGTCCAGTTGTTCGCGGGCGCGACATTTCCAAATACGCCGCTATCGACCGAAAGCAGGATTTGCGCGATACTCGAACCCTCCGCCAGAGTGACCGTACCGCTGACGACGATGTTCGATAGTTGGGAAGAACTGTTCTGCGCGGGCACGGTAATCTTGATAGAGTTTACCGGGACAGGGGGATAACTCCCGGTCTCGATAGGACCGGCGCATGAGACGAGTATTATTCCCGCGAACAGGAATAAGGATAGTGAAAGCCCTTCTTTCTTCATTACTTGAACCTCCTTAAATATTAACTTTATTTTATGTGATAAATCTGCGGATGTCAACATATGTAATAAACATAGTATTAAATTGTACAGTATTGATACCATTATTCAATGACTCCTCCGTAACGGGAACTGACCGGAAATTAGCATTACCAGCGGGTGACCGGATGCTTATAAAAGCACTAAAACGGCTAACTATTAATCACAAAATGGATAGAATGATTAACTACTATGCATATATTTCCGCTTATGATTATTTCCTGAACCGTGCTGTTTGTAATTATATATACTGTAATAATATATAATATGGATAAAATATTCTGAATGGTACAATATTTGCCGCAATCCAGCATCATAGAGAGATCGTGAAACAACTTCAGGAGGTATAGATGAAATCTGTCGACGGTAAGGTACGGGGATTCATTGCGGCTGCAATCGCGCTATTTATCCCCGCTGCGCTATTCGCGCAGGAGACGGTTCCCCCGATGAACAGCGGAGATACGGCGTGGATTCTCGTATCCGCCGCGCTGGTGCTGCTGATGACTGTGCCGGCGCTCGCCATGTTCTACGGCGGCCTGGTTAAGAAAAAGAACATCATCAATACGATGTATTTTTCTTTCGCGGCCGCCATTATTGTCAGTATTCTCTGGGTCGCGTTCCAGTACTCCGCGATATTTAACGCGAACGAGATTATCCCCGGGATATTGGGCGCGTTCGATAAGGCGTTTATGAACGGGGTGAAGACCGCCGATCAGGGTATGAGGATGCCGTGGGCAGGGGCGAATGTCACCGCCGGGGTACCCGAGAATGTGTTCTCGATGTACCAGATGACCTTCGCTATCATCACGGTCGCGCTGGTCGCGGGCGCTGTCGCGGAACGCATGCGCTTCGGGGCATGGCTATTATTTGTGATACTCTGGACACTGTTAGTATATACTCCGCTCGCGCACTGGGTATGGGGCGGCGGCTTCCTCGCGAAGATGGGCACGCTCGATTTCGCGGGAGGGCTGGTGGTGCATGTTTCCTCGGGCGTATCCGGTCTGGTCGCCGCGCTGATGATCGGGAAACGTAAATCGAAGGAAGAGACCCTGCCCGGAAATATCCCGTTCGTCGCGATCGGCGCGGGGCTGCTCTGGGTAGGATGGTTCGGGTTTAACGCGGGAAGCGCGATAGGCGCGAACGGGCTTGCCGGGAACGCGTTCATGGTCACTAATACCGCCGCGGCGGTCGGAGGACTTGCATGGTTCCTCCTCGACTGGATATTTACGAAAAAACCGACTATAATAGGTGCGGCGTCGGGACTAGTCGCGGGACTCGCGTCGATAACCCCGGCCGCGGGGTTTGTCACAGTCCCCGCCGCGATGGTGATAGGACTGGGCGGGAGTTTGCTGTGTTACTTCATGGTGGCGGTCGCAAAGAAGGCGCTGAAGTACGACGACGCTCTCGACGCGTTCGGTATCCACGGGATCAGCGGGATATGGGGCATGACCGCGACGGGTATTTTCGCGAGTTCCGTTGTCCAGCCCGCGTTCAAGGGGCTTCTCGAGGGGAATGCCGCGCAGTTGGGTATCCAGCTATTATCGGTTCTGATCGGGATTGTTCTCTCGGTGGTCGGTACGGTGATCGTTTTATTTATCGTTCGTATCTTTACGCCGTGGGCTGTGGAGGAGAAGGTTGAAGCGATTGGTCTCGACTATGCCGAGCATGGCGAAGCGGTGGAATAAATATAGCACAGGAGGTTTAGATGAAAAAAATTGAGGCGATTATCAGGCCCGAGAAGCTCGAGGCGGTGGTGGATAAACTTCAGGATTTGGGCTATCCCGGCCTGAATATTACGAATATCCAGGGCCACGGCCGCCAGAAGGGCATGAAGGAAATCTTCCGCGGGCGGGAGTACGATATAAAGTTCATCCAGAAGGTCAAGATCGAATTAGTGGTTCCCGACGATAAAGTCGAGATGATCGTCGACGCGATCATCGATATCGCGAAGACCGGGGCGATCGGCGACGGGAAAATATTCCTGTCCGATATTGCCGACGCGATCCGTGTTAGGACAAAGGAACGCGGCGATACGGCGTTATAGAAACAAGTCACTCGAAAGAATTTCCCCCTCGTTACGGAAAGGCGCGAGGGGGTTTTTATTTGCCGCGAGATCGACGTCATCTGGAAGTATAATAACTTCGCCGTGTGGCGCGGGGGGAAATAAAAAAAGCGGGGAATTTTCATCCCCGCTTTGAAACTTATTTAAAAACGTTGAGAGGGTAAACCGTCTTTTAGGCTACCAAATTTTCACCCAAGCATTCGCATCAACATAATCGTTCTTACCCAATTGTCCGTACAGGTTATCGCCCGCGGCCCAGAGCGTATTGTCTGTTTTTATTACCAGGCTGTGATTATAACCGCATGCGATTTTGCTTACGTTTGAAAGCACCAAAATCCAATTGTTCGTACTAATATTATCTCCTTTTCCGAGCTGACCATCAAAGTTATCGCCGGTAACCCAGAGCGTACCGTCGGTTTTAACAGCCATGCTGTGATAAGAACCACATGCGATTTTGCTTACGTTTGACAGCACGGGCGTCCAATTGTTTGTGTCAATAATATTCCCCGTGCCGAGTTGACCGCTCAGGTTTCTGCCGGTAGCCCAGAGCGTTCCGTCGGTCTTGAGGGCGAGACTAAAAAAACTTCCGCATGCAATTTCGCTGACACCAGAAAGTACCGATACCCAGATGTTGGTTGGATTATTATCACCTGTTCCTAAACTGCCGTATCCGTTAGCTCCCGTCCCAAAAAGGGTATTGTCGCTTCTGATATAAAAGCTAAAAGCCGATCCGCAGGCAATTTTAATCGCGTTGTCGACATTCGTGACTTTGGCCCAGATGTTGGTATTATTCTCGTGCCCCAATCCTAACTGCCCGGATTCATTAGCGCCCGTTACCCAGAGAGACCCGTCGTTATTTAGAGCTAAACTATGCCACATCCCCCCCGCAATTTTCACTACTGAAGAAATCGATGCCGTCCATACATTTGTGGTATTCGTGTTTCCCAGTCCAAGCTGGCCATACTCATTCCAGCCCGTCGTCCACAACGCTCCGCCGCTTTTGAGCAGTAAGTTGTGAGATTGCCCGCTTGCGATCATGCTGACGCCGGTCGAAACCTGAATAAACTCATTACCCTCCCCCACATAATAAGAACCATGTCCGTACTGCCCCATACCTGCGTGGCCCGTGCACCAGAGAGTTCCGTCGTTCTTTAGCGCCAAGCTATGTGAGCCTCCGCCCGCGATACTTACCGCATACGTCGGAATCACCGGGGGGGTAACGGCGGGGGTAACGGCGGGGGTACAATTTGCCAGAATCAAAGAAAATAACGCCATTCCCATAAACATTTGTACTTTAAAACTCTTCATATCGACCTCCAATTTCAGTTTCTGAAACAGCCTATAATTATTTCCAGAAAATGTCAAATATATCCGCAAATATTAAGAAATAACATATATATACACATATGTAGTTATTTATCATTCCGCATACTCATAATATATAACATTTTAGTTAAAACTAAATATATCTTGAAAAACATATGCTTATTCCCGGATTTACCATTCGATATGATGCGGAATGCGGGTTCGGGGAGATCGACGTCGTGTGAAAATTTTATAATTTCGCCGTGTTCCGCGGCGGGAAATAAAAAAAGCGGGGAATTTCTCCCCGCTGATATTCCTCATTTAAAGACGATTTCCTTTTCGTCCGTATCCGCATGGATCGTACTGCCCTCGGCGTAATTCCCCGCGAGCATCGCGACCGCGAGCTTGTCGAGTATCTCGCGCTGGATCACCCGCTTGAGCGGCCTCGCCCCGAAATGCGGGTCGTAACCGTTCTTCGCGAGCCACGCCTTCGCCTTGGGGGTGACGTCGAGCTTCAGCTTTTTCGCATCGAGACGCTTCGCCACCTCCGCGAGACGGATATCCACTATTTTCAGGATATCGTCCGCCGACAGCGCGCGGAATGTGATAATCTCGTCGATACGGTTCAGGAACTCCGGGCGGAACTGCGCCTTGAGCACGTCCATAATCTTCCCGCGCAGGCGGTCGTCGTTCTCCTCGTCCCATTCGTGGATAATGTTCGATCCGGCATTGGATGTCATAATGATGATGGTATTCGTAAAGTTCACGACGCGCCCCTGCCCGTCGGTAAGACGCCCGTCGTCGAGTATCTGGAGCAGGATATTGAACACGTCGGGGTGCGCCTTCTCGATCTCGTCGAACAGCACGACCGCGTAGGGACGCCTGCGCACCACTTCGGTGAGCTGGCCGCCCTCCTCGTACCCGACGTATCCCGGGGGCGCCCCGATCAGACGCTGGACGGAGAATTTCTCCATATACTCGCTCATATCGATACGCACGAGCGCTTTATCGGTGTCGAACAGGAAGCGCGCGAGGGTTTTCGAGAGCTCGGTTTTCCCCACGCCCGTCGGGCCGAGGAACAGGAAACTCCCGATCGGGCGCGACTCTTCCTGTAATCCCGCGCGGGAACGGCGTACGGCGTTGGCGACTGCGGAGATCGCGTCGGTCTGTCCGACCACCTGCTTGGAGAGTTCGCCCTCGAGACGGATGAGTTTCCGCTTCTCCGATTCGAGCATACGCGACACCGGCACCCCCGTCCATTCGGACACGATCCGCGCGATATCCTCGTCGGTGATCTCCTCGCGGAGAAGCGGACGGTCGCCCTGTACATCCTTCAGTTTCGTTTGAAGCTCTTTCAGGAGCTTCTCGTTTTCCGGGATAAGCCCGTAACGGATTTCCGCGACACGGTTGAGTTCGCCCGCGCGTTCGGAGCGTTCCTCCTCGCCCCGGAGGTTGTCGATCTCCGCGTTGGCGTCTTTTATTTTATGGATGATTTCCTTCTCTTTCTCCCACTGCGCCTTGTACCCGGAAAGCTGTTCGCGCAGGTCGGCGAGTTCCCGATCGATCGACGCGAGCCGTTCCTTCGAGTCCTTGTCATGTTCGCGGGCGAGGGCTTCCTTCTCGATAGCGAGACGGGTCACCCGGCGTTCGAGGTCGTCGATCACCTGCGGCTGGGACTCGATCTCCATCCGTATCTTCGACGCCGCCTCGTCCACGAGGTCGATCGCCTTATCGGGGAGATGCCGCTCGGTGATATAACGGGTCGAGAGCTGGGCGGCGGCGACCAGCGCGGAATCCTCGATCTTGATACCGTGATGCACCTCGTACTTCTCGCGGATGCCGCGCAGGATGGAGATCGTATCCTCGACGGAGGGTTCCGGCGCCATGACGGGCTGGAAACGGCGTTCGAGGGCCTTGTCCTTCTCGATATACTTCCGGTACTCGTCGAGAGTGGTCGCGCCGATCACGCGGATTTCGCCGCGCGCGAGAGCGGGCTTGAGCATATTCCCCGCGTCCATCGCCCCTTCGGCGGAACCTGCTCCGACTACGGTATGCAGTTCGTCGATAAAGAGGATAGCCTCGCCCTCGCTCTCGGTCAGCTCCTTGAGGAGCGCCTTGAGCCTGTCCTCGAACTCGCCGCGGTACTTAGTCCCGGCGATCAGGAGTCCGAGGTCGAGGGAGAGCACGCGTTTCCCGCGAAGCCCCTCGGGAACATCCCCCGCGATAATACGCCGGGCCAGGCCCTCGACTATCGCGGTCTTCCCGACGCCTGCCTCTCCGATCAGCACGGGGTTGTTCTTCGTGCGGCGTGAAAGCACCTGCATCGAGCGGCGGATTTCATTATCGCGCCCGATCACCGGATCGATCTTCCCCTGCCGCGCGAGTTCGGTGAGGTCGCGGGTGTAACGGTCGAGGGCGCGGAACTTCCCCTCCGGCGCCTCGTCGGTGATACGGTGCGAGCCGCGCACGGTTTTCAGCGCTAAAAGGATACTGTCGTATTTCAGGTTCGTTTCCTTGAATAAGTCCTTGAGCGCGGCGTCCTGTGTGGACACGATGCCGAGCAGGAGATGCTCGGTGCTGATATATTCGTCATGCAAGCGGGCGGCTTCCTTCGAGGCGCGTTCGACCGCGAGGTTCAATTCCTTCGACATATAGTTCTGCCCGGCCCCCTGGATGCGGGGTTTTTGGTTCAGACGGTCGTCCAGCCGCGAGCGCAGAAGCCCGACGTTCGTTTCCATATTATTGAGGATAGGCAGTACCAGCCCGTCGTCCTGCCCGAGCATGGCGAGCAGGAGATGCTCCGCGCCGATCTCCTGGTGGTTCATCGATGACGCGAGTTCCGCCGCCTTCTCGAACGCTTCCCGCGACTTCAGGGTCATTTTACCGAGATTCATATTTCTCCTCCTGTAAGGTTGTCCTGTAGAATCTAATCATTCGCGCGGGGGAGCGTCAAGCGGAAATGGGTCATTATTATATAGGCGGGTCATAATGATACATGTGGTATATTTGATATTTTAGGGCAGGTGTCTTAGAATAATTCCTTACGGGAGGGCGTATGGCGATAGAAATCAGGGACACGAAGGAATTCTCGGCGGACGAATTGGAGGATTTGTTTCTTTCGGTGGAATGGTCGTCGGGGAAGTACCCGGATAAACTGGCGGTCGCGATGAGGAATTCCGACAGGGTCTATTCCGCATGGGACGGCGGCAAACTGGTCGGGCTGATTAACGCGCTCTCCGACGGAATTATGACCGCGTACTTTCATTATATGCTGGTGCGCCCGGAGTACCATTCCAAAGGTATCGGTAAAATGCTTGTGATGAAGATGCTTTCCGCATACGAGGACTACGCCCGGAAGGTGGTGATTTCGTATCAGGAAGAAACCGGCTTTTACGAGCATTGCGGCTTCAAGGTCAACGGCCACAGCGTGCCGATGTTCATCACGTATCTCACGACTTAGGAGGAATTTTTGGAAGAATTGGAGTACGGGACTATTCCCGCCGGGGAAATCGACAGTATCGCGCCGCTTTGGGAGAAACTGCGCCGGCATCATATCGAACATGCGGGCAGTTTTAAGAGCTTCTACGAGAATAAGGACTGGGCCGGACGGAAAGCGGAACTGACGGCTAAAGCGCGGCTGGAAACCCATACAGTATCGGTGCAGGGCGTGCTGCGGGGATACTGCGTCGCGGCTATCGACGGCGATGGAAAGGGAGAAATCGAATCGCTCTATGTCGAACCGGAACTGCGCGGGGAGGGAGTCGGCGCGGAACTTTTCAGCAGATGCATGGGATGGCTGGAACGGGAAGGCGGTAAAAATATCACTATTCATGTCATGGTAGGGAATGAAGAGGTACTCCCGTTCTATGAGAAGTTCGGGTACGCCCCGCGGACGTACTACCTGAAGAAGAAACCGGAGGTATGAAGGATCAGGGAAAGCGGATACGAATACTATAACCTTAACTCTTTTTTTACATCGGCCATTGAATAAACGTTTTCAGCCTGCTTCTTCGCGCCGCGCAGGTCCATCAGGTCTTCGTAATCATCGACTTTTTCCTGTATTTGAAGGAATTCATCATAAGGGATTACCGCGAACTCCGGCTTACCGGATTGCTTGTTAGGTAATCCCTTGAGCGTTTTCTCAAGACGGTCTTCCAATATCAGCTTGATCGCTTCCTTGAGACTATCCACCGCTTCTTCTTTAGTGAGTCCCTGACCGTTCGGCCCGGGAATCTCCGGGCAATAGGCGACGAAGTACTTTTCGCCTTTTTCTATGATGGCTGTAAACGTCGACGGTATAAGCTGCTCCTGCGGAATACCAACATTCTATCTTTCATATAATAATACCACGCCAGGGTATTTCTGTCAAAGTTAAATTTCTTACCGCTTGACTTTTACGCCTACGGGGATATAATAATACCAGCAAATTCAAGGAGCGCGTTATGGAAAAATTCTACCAGAAGCTGAAACGCTGGTCGCTGTACGCGATGATTTTCTTTATCATCGTCCTGTTTCTCTGGATCATCATATACCTCATTATCGAGACCTTCGATTATACCGTGTTCGGCGGATTCACCGGCAACCTGTTCTACGCGATGATCGCGGGGGTGATCGTTATCCTCGCGGCGCTGGTTATCCTCAATGTCGCGGTCAACCTGAACATCATATCGGACTCCCTCGCGAAGGGCGGCAAGTCCGAGGATAAACGGGTATCGTGGAAGGGCGTGTCCATCGCGTTGGGGAGCGTCTTCTTTATCATCATCTTCATCGGGCTGGCGCTGCACTTCGTGAACCAGGAAAATACCCGCGCCACCACGAGCGGGATTCAGAACGAGCTCGATCAGTTCAAATCGGCGTTCACGCCCCAGCTCGGCCAGATCGCGGAGGATGTGCAGGGCGAAAAATTGCCCTACCGTATCCTCAGTAACCTGATCATTATCGAGGCGCATACCGCGAAAATGAAGGATATCGAGATCATTTTCCCGAAGATGATGAACGGCTCGCTTGTGTTCCTGCGGCTGAACCGGATGTCTCTCCCGCCGAAGGATAAATTTATTTCCGCGATCTCGGATTCCCTGTTCGAGATACGCGACCCCGAACAGCTCGAGTATATCAAAAAGGTCTACGAGACCGGCACGGGCGGGGACCAGTTCTTCATCAAGCGGCCGATTATTACGATGTACTCCCCGGTGTTTCATGACGGGAAACTCGCGTTCTTCATCTACTCGGCGTACAACGAGATACAGGGATATTATATGAAGAAAGGTTCGGATTTTTAAGGGGGGTCATTATGAAAAAAATACTGACGGTTCTGTTTATCATATCCCTGTCCGCGTGCGGAGGGGGCGGCGGTAAGGGGCAGGCGACGAACACGAACGTGCCGCCGGAGGAGTTCGCGCTCTATAAGGCGCTCGACTCGATGAATACCAACAGGGTCGCGGAGTTGTTCGCGATGGGGTACGATGTGAACCAGCCCTATGTCGAGGCGCAGACGATCACCAATCCCGACGGGACGATATCGAATAATATGCTGAGGATTACCCCGATCGAGGCCGCCGCTTTGAAGTGGGGCGTCGATATGGTCAGTAACCTCATGACGCGCGGGGCGTTACCCCCGGAGAACCTGCTGAACCTCGCGGTGGAACGGACGAACCTCGCGCTCGTGAAATTCCTCGTCAGTGTGGCGAAGCTCACGACCGAGCCGGTCGACCCGGAGACGGGCAAATGGCGGCTTCGGTGGGCTCCGCTTCATATCGCGGCGATGAACGGGCTGAACGATATCGCCGACTTCCTGGTGAACAACGGCGCGAAGGTCGATCTCGCCGACCCGTCGAATCAACTGACCCCGTTACATCTGGCATGCAGTAATAATAATAGTACGATAGTGAAGATACTTCTCAAGAAGGGGGCGCTAATCAACCCCACCGATAAAAACGGGGCGACGCCGCTGACATTAACCAAGGATGAGACGCTGAGGAAATACCTTGCCGCAAAGGGCGGTTTCGACCCGGAATTGCCGGAACTGCCGTGAGACTGAAGTGCGGAACCCCTTTCTTCCGGTTGAACTGATACATTCAGACTAATTGGACGTGCAGAGCACCTCGACGATTTTCACCGCCATCGGGTTCACGATCTTGTAGCAGATCTCTTTCCCGTCGCGCTGAGCTTCGATGATACCGGAAAGGCGAAGGATGCGCAGGTGCTGGGAAACCCCGGATTGCGATAAGCCGGAAATTTTCTCCAGATTGGTCACATTGCATTTCTCTTTCATCAGAGTCTTGAGGATAAGGAGACGAACAGGATGCGAAAGCGCCTTTAAAAGCGCCGCCGCTTCTTCGACCTTAGCAGTTTTGTTCTGAACCATATTGATCCCCCTGAGTTTTTCATCAGGGATATTATATTCTAATATTATGGAAAATGTCAATCGATTTTAATATTTAATACCAATTTCTTACTATCTTCCGAGTATGCGGGGTTACCCGTATAATCCGAAATCAGCTTTTTCAGTTGTTCTTTAACCTTTTGGTCTTTATTTTTCTTATAGAGCAGGTAGGTGGTGTCGATAATCGCGGAATCGACGGCTTCCTTGGAATACACCATATTAAGCTGATTGACTTCCTGATAGTTATCGATTGCGGTATCGTAACGCTGAAGCGCGATATAACAATCCGCGAGCTGTTTGACCGCGAGCTCGTAGATTTCGAATATGGGGTACTCGCGTTTAATTCTTTCAAGATACTCGGCGGCCTTATTATAATCCTTCTTCTCGTACGCCATCTGCGCGAGACGGAAGAGCGAGCCCGGGATAAACCGGCTATTCGGGAAACTGTCGATGATTTTCTGGAAGTTCTTCGCGGCGTTCTCGGCGTCGCCCTGGCTGATGAAGTCCATACCCTTCTCGTAGAACGATACATCCTCTTCCTGGATGGATGCCGACGCGACCTTGATCGCCTGATTCTCCTTAGCGAAATTGGCGTCGTCGATGAAGAAGTATATCGACGCACCCGCGCCCAATCCGGTCATCGTCCAACCGAAAAGGCTGAAATTATCCCAGAAAGTCGCCGAGTTCATATAGCTGATCGCTTCCTCGGCGGTCTTCGCGTCGTTGAACTTATTATAGCTGTCGTTGGCGCTCATGGAGCCTAAAATCCCCGCCGCCAAACCGACTATCGTAGCGCCGAGGCTGATGTAAATAAACTGCGAATTGGGATTCAGCCTCTGCATCGTGACCGCGTCCTGCCCGGGCTTAAAATGGTAGAAACCTTCGGGAAGGTTCTTAATTTCTTCGTTCTTGTATTCCTGCTGGTTTATTACGATCGACTGCTGGCCGGGGAGGTACAGCGAGAATGTCTGCGGGGTGAGGATGGAATAGAGGTTGGTGATCCCCGATGTAACATTGACGGCGATAGATGAACTATAGAATCCGACCAGTTCGAAACGGATGGTGTGCTCGCCCGAAACATTATCTTTTATCAGTACGGGAGTAGTCCCGACATGCTTGTCGTCGATAAAGACGTTCGCTTTCATGGGTAAAGAATTGATAAAGGTATAACCGAAACCGGTATTCAGACTTAATAGTATAATCAGCGACCATGAGATGAATCTTTTCATATGTTTCCCCCATTACGGATTAACGTTACCCTATGAATAGCTTACTATCAAAAGGTTTCAAAATCAAGTAAGTTTCTAATTTTTTATCGTCCTTTTTTCATAGAGTTCCTGGACGATCATTTCCATCAGCGAGGGATAGGCGGCCATGGGAACGGAGTTATTGGTGGAGTAGGTTTCGTTGACCGAAACACTGAGGATATCCTTAAACGAGATCGGGACGCCCGCTTCTTTTCCGGCTAATAATGACAGTCTCTGGATTTCTTTATCGATAAGAATATGGAGCTCCCGTTTCTGGGAGTTGAGAGTCTCGATTTCCTTATTGAGACTCGTCAGTTGAAGCTCGAAGGTTTTCGATTCCAAGCGGAACTGCATGATGATAAAGGCGAAACCGAAAACGAGCAAAAAAATTAGAACGATTAACCATCCCTTCATGTCAAATCCTTTTTTCGAAGGCTCTCATTTTTGTACTGCGGGACGCGGCATTGAGACGCGTTTCTTCCGGCGACGGAGTGAGGGGCTTTTTCGTCAGGATTTGACCGTGTTCGTTCTTTTCAGCGTCACGGAAAAAGTATTTCACGATACGGTCCTCCAGCGAATGAAAGCTGAGTATCACTATTCTCCCGCCCGGCTTCAGGATATCCAGTGCCTTGGGCAGGAATTGTTCCAGTACGTCGAGTTCCCTGTTCACATAAATCCTCAGCGCCTGAAAGGTCTGGGTCGCCGGGTGGATTCTGCCTTTATTGTGACGCTTGACCCGCTTGACCGCGTTCGCCAGATCGGCCGCGTTATGGAACGGCCTGTTCCGGTATATCTCATGCGCTATCTTCCGGGACTCGAACTCCTCGCCATATTTATAAATAATATCGGCAATTTCCTGTTCTTTGAAAGTGTTTATCACCCTCTCGGCGGAGATATTTTCATCGGGTCCCAGCCGCATATCGAGCGAGCCCGTATCGGTATAGCTCAGCCCGATACCGGCCTCCTTCAGATGGAACATGGAGATACCCAGATCGGCGAGGATGAAGTCGGCGGGGGGAAAGTTTGTCTGAGTGACTATTTCGTCGATACGGTCGAATACGCCGTTCGCGAAAACGATGTTGGGGTACGAGGCGAGACGGGAGCGCGCGATTTCGAGGATCGCGGGGTCGCGGTCGATACACAGGAGCGAACCGCCCGGGATACGGCCGGCGAATTCCGAGGAATGCCCGCCCTCGCCGCAGGTGCAGTCGATCACCGCTGAATCGTGCCGGAGACGCGCGGTCTCGAGGACTTCGTTCAGCATGACCGGCGTATGGATATAGCCCGGTGAATCGGCCATTATTCGCCCCGGATTCGGATAAACATAGTGAGTTCGTTGCCGGTCTTATTATATTTCACTTTATCCATCATCTTGCTGATCATAAATACGCCGCGACCGGACGGTTTCAGCATATTCTCCTTTGCCAACGGATTGGGAACGTCCCGCAGAATAAATCCCGCCCCCTCGTCGCGAACCTTGAATACGGCGAGATTGTTCACCAGCCGGTATAAAAGGTTGACGCGCTTCTGGACATTATAGGTATTACCGTGCTCGACCGCGTTAATCATCGCCTCGTAGAGCGCGGTATAGATTTTCCACTTATCGTCGTCGCCGAGCCGGAGGTGACGCTCTATCTCGTACATCACCCGCACGATCGCGATATCGATCTCCATGACGTTACTCGGGATCGACAGGAGTTTCTTGTACTGCCATTCCTTGTTCAGCAGGATGAGAAGCATACTGACGTCGTCGTCGGTAAACTGGGTGGAGTTTTTCACGACGTTGAGGTAGATATGCGGGAGGATTTCACGGGTCTGTACCCCGATACTCTCCTTAAATATCCCCTTGAGGTGCTCGATGCTCAGGGAGATTCGCTCCTTCTTGAAGTTTAATAGCCCGTCGGTATAAAACAGCATCTTGCAGTTCGTGGGGAGGTTTACCTTCTGGACAGCGTCCTCGAGCGCGAGGTTTTTAAAGCTGCCGAGGGGATAGCTCACACCCTGCGAGAGGATAGTGATTTCCTTGGTAACGTCGTCGTAGATCAGCGGGAACGGATGCCCGCAGTTGATATATTCCATCGAGTGGTTATGCGTATCGATGATGCCGTAGAACAGGGTAATGAAATGGTCTTCGGGCATCACCTTGACCAGCCCCGTGTTCAGGTAATGCATCATCTCGTGAATCTTGTGGGGGTCTTTCGGCGCGAACTCGACGAGTATCTTGAGCATTGCGGTGATGAGCGACGAGGATACGCCGTGCCCGGAAACATCGGCGATAATAATACCCACATGGATCTCGTCGATAGGGATGATATCGTAGAAATCCCCGCCGAGCTGGGACGAGGGCTTATAGAAATTATGAAAACGGACGCCCGCGGTATAGAGGGTGGGTATCGCGAGGATATGCTCCTGCACCATACGCGCGGTCTTGAGCTCTTCCTCTAATAGCTTATTCTTCTCGGATAGCTGGGAATAGAGGGCGTTTTCGAGCGATACGTCCTGGAATACCGCCTCGATATACTCCTCTTCCCCGAGGAATATTTTACGGAGGTTGGCGGAGAACACACGTTCCCCGTACTCCGTCAGGGTCTTGATTTTTATATATAACGATTCCTTCTTTTCTATCTCGATGGCCAATTTCTTATAGTCGTCCTTACTGAGGTCGAAAAATTCGTCGATATCGCGTCCCTGTACCTTGTTGAACTCGGCATACCCGAGGGAGAACAGGAAATTGTCGTTGACGAAGTAAATAACGCCCTTCTTGTTCATTATGACGAGTCCGACGGGGAGTTTCTTGATCAGCATACGGTAACGGTTTTCCGATACCTCGAGTTTCTTATAGAGAAGGTACTGGATGGATTCGTCGATGATGGTGAACACGAAGCCCTTGACATTTCCCTCGTTGCCGAAGCTGGGGAATCCCTGTATTTTCAGGTTTTTCTTGTTATGCACGATATCCTTCTCGAAACGGTTTCCCTGCAGGATACTCTGGAAAACGTCGCTCTCGATAATCTCCTTCATATTACTGATGCTGTCGGGGAACAGTTCGGAGAACTTCGTATTCATGGAGATGAGCTTTCCCTCGAGGTCGGTAATACCCATCGCGACCGGGCCCTTGTAATACACGTTATCGAGGAATTCGAAGTCCTGCTTATGCTGGAGGGAGAAGTAGTTCAGGTAGAGCGAGATAATCATCTGGTTCTTGATAAACCCGATTGCCTGCGAGGAGATGGGAAAATGGGACTTCTTCCGGAAGAAGACCACCAGACAGAAAATGGAATTCATCAGCGACAGGGAAATAAGATGCGCTTCGGCGGAAAGTTCGCCCGGATGGGTACGGTCGCCGGTGAATACCGTGAACAGCGGGTTATCCGCCTCGAGGTCGAAATGCTCGTCGTCGGGATAGGAGAGAAAACGCTCGATAGTCGAACGAACCTTCGCCTGCTCGACGAGAGTATTCTCGGGATAGAGCGAGACTTTTTGGGAGTCGTAGCGGAGAAGTTTTACCTCAACCACGGAAGGGAATTCCTTCAGGGAATCCATCAGGAAAGAGATGGTTTTCGTAGTATTCAGGAGGGAAGGCAGGGAAGAATAGTAATTCGATATGCCGGTAACTGCCCTCGAATAGTCCTTTGGAACGGAGTGGATTTTTTTTCTAAGGATTAGAAATGTAATAATGGTAGAAAGACTAGCCCCTATGAAAAAG
This sequence comes from Brevinematales bacterium, assembly GCA_013177895.1. GTDB lineage: Bacteria > Spirochaetota > Brevinematia > Brevinematales > GWF1-51-8 > GWF1-51-8. The sequence continues at coordinate 75,993 of JABLXV010000006.1, forward strand.
GCGACTAATCCGACTATTATATGAGAAGCCATTTCACTTCCGCCTCCGATTTACTCCCCCCTCTACGGACCCAACCCGTTAACTATTTATTCCATGCTCTCAAGAGTGTCATAAATAGGGAAAAACTCGTTCAGACGGAAAGTGATGAATAATTCCTTTATATCTTTATTCAGACTGACTATAAAGATTTTACCGCCGAGGTCGTCCAATCTTTTATATGCGAGAAGAAGTTTTCCGATACCTGAACTCCCGATAAACGCGACATCGGAAAAATCGATGATGATTTCTTTCTTACCGTCGTCGATCAGGTTTGTCAGCACTTCTTTAAACTCGCGAGCCGCGGGGTCGGTCACCAGATTTTCTTTGATCTTTAATAACGCTTTACCTTTATACTCTGAAGATTCATACTTCATCAATATCCTCCGAATTACTGAATTTATTCATTGTAATACAAAAAATAAATAATATCAACCAATTTCGTCAAACTTCCTGAATTAAATATTTTAGCCCTGAATACCCAAAGGATTTATCGGATATGACAAATGCGCATAATAATATAACACGATTTAACAATATTTCCCGATTAGGGACGGCAAACTCGGGGAGGAAACCTATGACGCGCTTATTATCCGGCACGTTTATCGGGATGGAAAGCATTATTATCGAGATCGAGGTGGATATTTCCGCCAAGGTCAAATCGTTCGATATGGTGGGGTTTCCCGGACAGGCGGTGAAGGAGTCGATGAAACGGGTCGAGTCCGCGATCGTCAATTCGGGGTTTCATTTCCCCGGTAAACGCATCGTGGTCAATCTCGCCCCCGCGGCTATCCCGAAAATGGGGGCGCTGTTCGACCTGCCGATAGCGTTGGGAATTCTCAGCGACGGCATGGATCTCGGGGAGGTCGGCAGGTTCCTGATTATCGGAGAACTTTCACTGGACGGGGAATTGCGCAGGGTTCCGGGGGCGCTTCCGGTCGCGGTGAAGGCAAAACAGGTCGGGGTATTGAAGATACTTTGCCCCGCGGAGAACGCCCGCGAGATGGCGGTAATCGAAGGGCTTGAGATATACCCGGTAAATAACCTGAAGCAGGCGGTCGATTTCCTGACTGGGAAGGAGAATATCCCAACGTTCGGCAGACCCGGACGCGGGGAACGGGGGGAGATTCCCGGCGGGCTGGATATGAGCGATATTCGCGGGCAGGAAGCCGCCAAGCGGGCGGTGGAGATCGCGGCCGCCGGGGGACATAATATTATTATGATCGGCCCGCCCGGCACCGGGAAAACAATGCTCGCGAAGCGGATTCCGACTATCCTGCCGGGCATGGATATGGAGGAGTCGATCGAAACGACGATGGTCTACAGCGTGGCGGGCAAGACCGACAGCGAGAACTGGCTTGTGAGCACGCGGCCGTTCCGCGCGCCGCATCATACCGCGTCGGACGTATCCATTATCGGCGGGGGACGCTTCCCGAAACCCGGCGAGGTCAGCCTGTCGCATAACGGCGTGTTGTTCCTCGACGAATTCCAGGAATTCCCAAGTAACGTTCTGCAGGTGCTCCGCGAACCTCTCGAGGAGCATAAGATACGGATATCCCGCGCGGAGGGTTCGGTGGAGTTTCCCGCGAAGTTTATGCTGATCGCGGCCCTGAACCCGTCGAAAACAAACGCCGACCTCGACCGTTGGGAAGCATCCGAGATGAAAGCGGTGATGAAAAAACTGTCGGGGCCGCTCCTCGAACGAATCGATATACAGGTACAGGTCTCGCGCATCAAGTACGAAAAAATGCGTTCGGATACGCATCCTGAGAATTCGGAGGCTATCCGTTCGCGGGTGGAGAAAGCCCGCCGTATCCAGAGGGAACGCTTCAGCCATTTCGGTATCCGTACCAATTCGGAGATGACCCACCGGCTGGTGGAGGAGTTCTGTAAAATGGACGCGCCGTCGGAATCGCTCATGCGTCTGGCGATGGAAAAATTCCTGCTGAGCATCCGGGTGTATGATAAGATTCTGAAGATTGCCCGGACTATCGCCGACCTCGACGGCAGCGAACCGGTGCGGGAAATGCATATCAGCGAAGCGCTCCAGTACCGGATTCTGGATAGGGTGATGAATTTTGTAATGTAATCAGGATTCTATGACAGGTCAATAATCATATACAGCAAAATGAAAATATTAAGGGCAGTTCTAATAACTCAATAATAATTCAGAGATTACCAAACAGGAAAACAATCCTGTCATTGCGAGCGCATGCGAAGCAATCTATTCTATTGCCATTTAATAAATTACATAGACTGCTTCGTCACTGCGTTCCTCGCAGTGACATAGTAATATCTTCTTTATTCGATAATTATGCGTATTTATTTTATTTCCATAAAGTTTTTAGAACTGCCCTTAATAATTTCTCATAATAATTCTTGACTAACCATATCGGGTATATATAATGATAATAATGTTTATGGAAGAAAGGCGCGGTATCTGATTTCTTCGGGGGCTGAATGAGTATGAACAATTCGGATGCTATTTCCGGATTTAAAACCTTTCTTTCGAGTGTGCTCGACTATGAAAAAAAAGAGATTACCCCGTTACTGTTTCTAGTCGAAAATATCATGGTCGCGGGGTTGTACTGGGGTATTTCGCATATTAACTGGATGCTTTTCAAGGCGGGCGGCGTATTGCCGATGCCGATATGGCCGGCGGTCGCAGTCGCGTTCGTAGCGGCGCTGATCCGGGGATGGAAGGTCGCGCCGGGGATAGCGGCAGGGACTATCCTTGCCAATACGCTTTCGCTGGGCGGGTCGTTAGTTTTCGCGTCGGGGATAGCGGTAATGAACACTGCGGGCCCGATTCTGGCGGCATATCTTTGCAGGCGGAATACGTCGGACATCAATCCTTTACAGACCCTTCGTGATACGTTTGTCTTTCTTTTTTACGGCGTCGCCTTGTTATCCATAATGACTGCAACCGGGGCGGAATTTTTTAAATGGGCGCTGGGGTTGGTTCAGCCGGAAAATATCCTGTTAGACTGGTTAAGATTCCTTTTGGCAAATATTACCGGTTCGCTTCTCTTTACCGCTGTAATAATCGGATGGTTTTTCGAGCGGAAGAAGATGACCGGCGGGGAAATTCTGAAATTTCTCGTTGTTTCCGTTATCACAATAATCGGCGCCGGTTTCCTGTTTATTTTCCCTATCAATGAAAGCATTCCCGCTGAGGATA